>JAEEGN010000196.1 GCA_016280345.1 Selenomonadaceae bacterium
AATGGGGCTTATGCAAATATAGTGACGTCGAAAGGAGCAACCGCCCCATGTTCAAACGAAAGATTTATCAACAAATGGACGAATGGAAGAAACTGGCCCGAGGGCGGTCAGCGCTTTTTATCCAAGGCGCGCGGCGCGTCGGGAAATCTACTGTGGCGCAGGAGTTTGCTCGACGGAAATACAAGAGTTTTCCTTTAATTGATTTCTCGAAAGCTCGCCCTGAAGTCGTCAATCTCTTCAACGATATGCACGACTTGGACTTCTTTTTCTTGCAGCTTCAAATGCTTTTCAAAGTTCGACTCTATCTGAGAAAGTCCCTGATCATCTTCGACGAGGTTCAGCTCCAGCCGTTGGCGAGGCAAGCCATCAAGCATCTCGTAGCAGACGGCCGCTACGATTATCTGGAGACCGGTTCGTTGATTACTCTTCGCAAAAACATTGAAAATATCCTGATTCCCAGCGAAGAGGAATGTCTGCATATGTTCCCGATGGATTATGAAGAATTCCTGTGGGCACGGGGCGACGAAGCTACCGCACCGCTTCTTCGTGAGATGTTCCAAGAAGGGCGCAGCTTTGGCGATAGCGTCCACCGAAAGCAAATGCAGGATTTTCGTTTATATATGCTTGTCGGCGGAATGCCGCAGGCGGTTGAAACATTACTTGAAGCAAACGACTTTGCCCAGATTGATCGTATGAAGCGCAACATTCTGACGCTTTACGAAAACGATTTCCGAAAAATAGACCGTTCCGGTCGTGCTTCCCAACTTTTTGACGCCATCCCCGGTGAACTAAGCAAACATTCTTCGCGTTATCAAGTCTCAAAAGTAATCCGCCGCCAGCGAGCGAAAAACGTGCGGGACATTGTGGCGGACATAGCCGATTCGATGACGGTGCTGCCTGCGTTTCGCGTCAGCGATCCCGGCCCCGGCATGTCTCTTGGCAAGGACATTGACCGTTTCAAGCTGTATCTCGCGGACACCGGACTTTTCGTCACACTTGCCTTTAAGGATCGCTCCTTCACAGATAATATCATCTATGAAAAGCTTCTCTATGGAAAGCTTCCTGCCAATCTCGGCTATTTGTACGAAAACATCGTCGCCCAGACCTTTCGCGCCACCGGGAACGATCTCTTTTACCACACATTCCCATCCGATACTTCCAACCATTCCTACGCAATTGATTTTCTGCTGGCCCGGCAGCACAAAATCTGCCCCGTGGAGGTCAAGTCAGCCGCCGCGAAGCCGCACGCATCCCTTGACAGATTTCGCGCCAAGTACAAAAAACGCATCGCCGAGAGCTATGTTATTTGCGGCAGGGATTATGCTGAAGAGGCCGGAGTGAAGTATGTCCCCTTTTTCTTGGCACATCTTCTTTAAGAATGATGACAAAGCAAAAGATCAAGATAGTTTTTCCCTGCCTATTTCCCTGCCTTTTTTATATATTCGATATGATGTGCTGTATTTGAGATTTTCAAGATTGGCGTAAACTCAAGGTTTTCGAAAGCGAATAATGTTGATTTTCTGCGAAAAACAGTTACAAAATACCTGCAAAGACTATTCGTAATGAGCAGGTCGTAGGTTCAAGTCCTATAGCTAGCTCCAGGCAAGCAAAGCTCCCGGTTTTCGGGGGCTTTTTCTTTTGCACGCAGAAGAGCCCCGCGATTGCGGGGCTCTTTTTTTGCATGAAAGCCGCAGCGTTCATTCCTCCTGCACAAGCGACGTGGCGGTGTGGGAGACTTCCTCGCATTGCGCGGAAACCTTTTCCGTCGCCTCCGAGATCTTCTGGATGAATATGCCGATTTCGCGGACCTGGTCCTCCATCTGCTCCGAGGCATCCGTCATACCGCGGACCTCCCTGGCGGCGGATTCCTGGTTCTTCTTCGTCTCGCGCACCGTCTCGTCAGTGGCCTGTGCCAGCTTCCGCACCTCGTCGGCCACGACGGCGAAGCCCCGCCCCGCCTCCCCGGCATGCGCCGCCTCGATGGCCGCGTTCAGCGCCAGGAGGTTCGTCTGTGAGGAAATCTTCATGATGTCGTCCGACGCGGTGGCGAAATCGTCCATCTTCTTGGAAACCATGTCCGTGATGCCCTTCAGGCGGTTGGAAACCGTCGTGAGGTTCTCGATCTTCACGCTGATCTCGTTGACGTGTTTCGTGTTCTCGGCGCTGCTGTCCGCTACCAGCCGGATTGCCTCGATGATGTCCTTCACTTTGCCCGAGATCTGGCTCTTCCGCCGGTCCGCCTCGGCCACGAGGATGCGGTGCCGCTCGTAGTCCACGCAGCTGTCGGGGATATTCTTGCCGCGCTTCACGGCCTGCGCGAAACGCTGACAGCTTCCGTAGCCGCAGGCGAAACAGTTGATCTCCCGCGACGCCTTCGTTTCCTTGCCGAGACTGCGGAACACATCTTCCAGGTCGGTGTCGTCAAAGAAGCCGTGGACGTTCTTGTTCGAGTAGGCCCGGCGAAAATCGTCCACGTTGAGATGCGCGTCGAAATAGACGAAGGGCGCGTACTCCGTCCCCTGCCCGGTTTGCTTCACCTGCGCCTCGATCCGGGCCTGCTTCTTGCGGTTCGTCCTGGCGTCGATATCGTCGAGCACGGCCTGCTTCGTGGTGCCGGGCCCGCGGTTGCAGCCCTCGCCGCAATTCAGGATATCCACCACCGTCGGCACGTCCTGCCCCCGCGACCGCCGTTCCAGGTACTGGTGCAGATACGGATAGGCGTGCTTCGGGGACTCGATCTGACGCACCCAGATCTCGGGATTCGTCACGAAAATATTTTCCTTCAGCCCGCCGGGACGACTGTAAGTATGGCCCAGGCCCGCCTCCATGCCCTCGAAATCCGCCGTGGGGCAGCTCCGCAGATTGATATGCTCGCGCTCGATTTTCTCCTGCAGCTTCCGGAACGTCACGTTGTACTGCACGAGCCCGTGGTTGTTCGCGTCGTTGATCTCGTCCACCTTCGCCACGCAGGGCGACAGGAAGGCCAGCTTCTCCTTCACGTGCTGGTATTTCCGCAAATACACCGCCAGGCACATCATCGGGCTGTGGATGGGCGAGAGATAGGGCAGGATGTCCGGGATATAGCGCTCGCAATAGTTGATGATGGCCGGACAGGGCTGGGCCACGACGGACTCCAGCCGGTATTTCTCGATGGCGCGCAGATAGGCCCAGGTGGTGATGTCCGCGCCCAGGGACACGTCGTAGATGTGCTTGACGCCCTTCGATTTCAGCCAGCCGAAAAGATGCCCCATATCGTCGAAATTCACCTGCGCCGCCGGAGCCGCTATCACGGAAATCGCCTCTCCTGCCTCCAGATCGCGGAAGAAGTCCTCCGTATCGTCCGTATAATCACGGGCGCCGTGGTCGCAGGCCCCCAGGCAGGCGCCGCAATGGATGCAGTACCGGTCGTCGACGTGCACTTTCCGCTTGCCGTCGGCGTTGACGAACACCTCGTTGGCGCAATCCACGGGACATGCCTCGATGCATTTGTTGCAGCCCGTACATTTCTCTTCATACGTAAAGATACGGCTCATGAACAATCCTCCCCTCGAAAGCCTGTGCCGACGGCATCCGAAACACCGGCCGGCCCTCGTCGTCTTGCCAGCTTTATATAACTCATAACGAATATTCTATGTCGCAAGTGAAATTCCTTCTACTGTTTTTCAAAAAAACCTCTCCGATAAATCAGGGCTTTCGTTATTCCGTCGGCGCAGTCTTCTGCCGCGCGTTTGAATCCCCTGTCCTTTCCGGCAGGACTCTTGCCCGGCGCGTCGAATCTTCCTTTAAAGCAAGGGCCTGTCTTCCTGCCGATAGCGGCGGGCGCGGAACCGCCACCGAAACAACGCAAACAACGCCCTTCCCCACCCCCTGCAAAGCGGCGGAAAATTGTCCGGGCAAAACCGGCCGGAAAAAATCACCGATATTTCTCGGCTGGTGGCACCGCAATGCAAACAAATGTTTTGATAATAACAGCTCCGGAAGGAAAAACCGTCGCAAAGCGGATTGCTCCGTTGACATATAAGTCATCAAAGGTATATAATATAGTTCCTTATATTTTGATATTTCGCGGAATATTTCTTTTTGCGAAATACATTTTTTCCCAGCTGACCAAATCGCGGATTCTCGGAGGACAGGCATGGCAGTCAAGGAGCGCATCCTGGGCAAACTGAAAACCGTAGGCGATATCCTGCTTGCCCCGGGGAAGGACCGGCCGTATCCGGCCGCATCCGAGGCGCTGACGGCGGCGCGTGACTGGAGCCGGAAAGGACTGCCCGGCGATTGCTTCGCCCCTTACGCCGAGATCTACGACGGTCTTCTGCCCGCCTTTCATCAGCTGGCCACCGGCGCTCTGGACGTCAGAGAGGTGCTTCCTCTCTGTCAGGGACTCCTGCACCATCTGTCCAACCTGACGAAAGAAGAGTGGCGCTTCAAGCGGGAACTCGTTTTCCTTCCCTATAAAGTAACGATGTGGGACAGCCTGGAAAGCGTCTGGCGGGCCGCGGTGGCGGATGAGGAACATTGTCTCCCTTACGTCATCCCGATTCCCTATTGTGACCGGAATCCTGACGGCACGGCGAAGGAATGGCACCTCGAGGCCAGCCGGTATCCCAAGGACGTTCCCGTCCTCGATTGGCAGTCCGTCGATCTGGCCGAGATGCGCCCCGACGCCATCTTCATCCACAATCCCTATGACGACCAGAACCGCGTCACCTCGGTGGAGAGCCGCTATTACTCCCGCAATCTGAAGCCGCTGACGAAGCTGCTGATCTACATCCCCTACTTCTCGACCACCGGCGGCATGATGGAGGGGCAGAAACTCTGCGCCGCTTATGAACACGCCGACTACATCGTCGTTCAGGCGGAAAAGCTCAGCGCGTTCATCGATCCCTCCATCCCAAAGGAAAAGATCCTGCCCTTCGGCTCGCCAAAATTCGACAAAGTCCTGCGGCTCTGCCAGAACCCGCCGGCGCCGCCTCCGGCCTGGCGGAAGAAACTCAAGGGTCGCCGGGTCTATTTTTACAACACCAGTCTGGGCGGCATGCTGGGCAATACGGAAGCCTTCCTGCAGAAGATGAAATACGTCTTCGACTGCTTCCGGGGCAAGGAAAACGCCTGCCTCCTCTGGCGCCCCCATCCGTTGCTGGACTCGACTTTTGAGTCCATGCGCCGGGAATTCCTGCCGGAGTTTGAAAAGCTCAAGTCCTATTACATTGAGAAACAAATTGGCATCTTCGACGATACCCCGGAAATCGAGGACTCCATCGCCCTCTCCGACGCCTATATCGGCGACAGCGCCACCAGCGTGACCTCCCTCTTCGGCCTGGCCGGAAAGCCGATGTTCATTTTCAACAATCTGCTTCATACGCCGCCGGCAGAGGACGACTGGCGCGGCGCCATGAATTGGGGCATCAACCTGGAGAGCAAGGATTGGATCATTACCCAGGGGAACAAACTCTACCACGCGCCGAACCACGATTACCACTACCGCTTTTACTGCGACCTGTCCGAGTATGCCCACGGCGGCTACTATACGACCGTCTGGGCTTTGAACGGTAAGGTCTACGCCTTCCCCGGCAACGCCCAGGACATCCTGGTAATCGGCGACCACAAAATCGAGCGCCGTATCCCGCTGAACCATCACTTGGAAAAGGCCGGCGCCTTCCGCGGCCCCGTTCACATCGGTCATTACCTGTTCCTGCTGCCGATTCTCTATCCGGCCATCGTCCGCTTCGATCTGGAAACGGAACGGATCGACTACATCGAGGGGCTCAACGACACCATCGTGCGGTACGTCAATGAGGAATGGCGTGTCGGCGGCTGCGCCATCTGGGGAGACCTTCTCCTGCTTGCCTCTCCGGTCAGCCAGCAAGTCATCGCCATCCATAGCGAAACGCTGACCATACAGAGCGTCATCGCCGGCAATCCGCAGAACCAGGGCGGCTGTCTGGCCATGCTCCCCGACGGCGACGATTTTTGGATGGTTCCCTACATCGGCCGCGTCGTCACCCGCTGGAATCCGAAGAAGAACGAAGCCCGGGAATACGACGCCTTCCCCGAGGGTTTCCTGTGCCATTACTATCCCTTCGGTTACCCCTGTGAGGACAAACCCTTCACCGGCGGCCTGGCCGATGAGGAATATGTCTATCTCCCACCTTATTGGGGCAATCAGTACGTCCGCATCCACAAGGAAACCGGCGTGGCGGAGAAATGGGACGCACCCTTCCCCGTCGATATCCATGGCAAAAACGGCTACTTCTTCGCCGGCTCCACCGGCGGCTTCGGTTACCTGCCGGACAAGAAGGAAATCCTGTTCTGGTACGCCCCGGCGCGGCAATGGTACCGGTATGACGCGAAGGAAAAGACCTTCACCCCGCTGGACGTCACCTTCGACGTTGACGACCTGAAGCAGCACGTCGACGGCTTCCGGGAAGAATCCGAGTGGTTCCGCTACGGCTGCATGGAGGACGCCTTCAACACCCTGCCGGACTTCATCGACGGCAAAATCACCGGCAGCCCCCACGACAAAGCCCGCCAAATCCGCGCCTTCGAAGCGATCGCCGCCAACCCCGACGGCACCGCCGGCGAAAAGATCTACCAATTCACAATAAACAAGCTAACCACTACAGCCCTCGACTGAAGCCTTTTTGAGCCTTCCCCTTTGGGGAAGGTGGCGAGCGAAGCGAGTCGGATGAGGTCCACTAGCTTAGAAGATTGATGAAAACTAAAACTACTGTGTCACTCTCTCCAGCTTTTGCGCCACATCCCTTCAACCTTTTTTATCTATCGATTTCCCCATCATCACCGAGGCGGACACGCCGGGAAAGGAGACATATCGTTGGTCAAAGTCATCACCTACGGCACCTTCGATCTTTTCCACGAAGGCCATTACCGCCTCCTGAAGCGGGCCAAAGCCCTCGGCGACTACCTCATCGTCGGCGTCACCACCGAAACCTTCGACAAGGCCCGGGGCAAACTCAACGTCATCGACTCCCTGATGACCCGCATTGAGAACGTCAAAAAAACCGGATTCGCCGATGAGATCATCATCGAGGAATCCGTCGGACAGAAATTCAGCGACATCAAAAAATACCACGTCGACATCTTCACCGTCGGCTCCGACTGGGTGGGGAAGTTCGACTACCTGAAGGAATACTGCCAGGTCGTCTATCTCGAGCGCACCAAAGACATCTCCAGCACCATGCTGCGGGAGAAAAAGCGCCACATCCAGCGCTTCGGCGTCATCGGCACCGGCCGCATCGCCGGCCGCTTTATGTCCGAGGCCCGGAACGTCAGTGGCGTCGAGATCCAGAGCGTCTACAACCCGCACCCGGCCAGCGCCATCCGCTTCGCCGAGGAATGGGACCTCAACGCCTACCGTACCCTTGAAGAATTCTACAAGAACATCGACGTCGTCTATATCGCCTCGCCCCACGAGACGCACTACGACTACATCAAGGACGCCCTGAACCACGGCAAACACGTCATCTGCGAGAAGCCGATGGTTCTCGAGAAAAAGCAGGCCGAGGAAGTCTTCGCCCTGGCCAAAGAGCGCAATCTCATCGTCTTCGAGGGCATCAAGACCGCTTACTGCCCCGGCTTCCACAAGCTGCTGGGCGTCGCCTGCAGCGGCCGCATCGGCGTTCTCAAGAACATTGAAGCCTGTTTCACCAAGCTCGAAAATCCGCAGCACCGCGAACTCGTCGATACGAAATACGGCGGCAGTTTCCTGGAGCTGGCCAGCTACGTCCTGCTCCCGGTGCTGAAACTCTTCGGCACCGACTTCGAAGACGTCCGCTTCGAAACCATCGATGGCGACAACGGCCTCGACCTCTTTACGAAAACCTCGCTGCGCTATCCCAACGGCAATCTCGCCACCGTAACCTGCGGCCTCGGCGTCAAGGCCGAGGGGCGCCTCCTCATCGCCGGCACCCTGGGCTACATCGTCGTCGGCGCACCCTGGTGGAAAACGAGCTACTTCGAGGTCCACTACGAGGACCCGAACAAGGTGGAGAAATACACCGAATCCTACCTCGACTTCGGCCTGCGCTACGAGATCAGCGACTTCCTCTCCCGGCTCAACGGCGGCGAGAAGGACTTCTGCCTGACGAGAGGCGAGTCCATCTGCCTGGCGGGGCTCATGGAGCGGTTTATGCAGGAGCATCGAGGAGGGCAGACCTGATGGCAAAAACCAAAGTCTGGGCCCATCGCGGCGCCAGCGGCTGGGATAAGCAATACGCCCCGGAAAACACCATGCCCGCTTTCGAGAAAGCGGTGGCAATGGGCGCCGACGGCATCGAGCTCGACGTCCAGCTCACCCGGGACGGCGAAATCGTCATTTGCCACGACGAGAAAATTGACCGTACCAGTGACGGCACTGGCTGGCTCAAGGACTACACGCTGAAAGAACTCAAACAGTTCAGCTTCAGCAAGCCCCACCCGGAGTACGGCAAAGTCGAAATCCCCACGCTGGAAGAATTCTTCGCCATGATGCGGAGCAACCATCTCACCGTGAACATAGAGCTGAAGACAGGAGTAATCTATTACGACGGTTTGGAGGAAAAGACGCTGAACCTGGCCCATAAGATGGGCATGGAAAGCCGGATCCTCTATTCCTCCTTCAACCACTACTCCCTGCAAAAGCTGAAACATATCGATCCAAAAGCAAAAATCGCCCTCCTTTACGGAGAGCGATTCATTGATATCCCGGACTATCCCAAACATTTGGACGCCGTAGCGGTAAATCCCCCTCTTGCGATAGTCACCGAAGAATACATAACAAAATGCCACGCCCACGGCTACGCCGTGAACGTCTGGGTCGTGGACCCGAGGGTTGAGATGAAGCGCATGGTTGACTTAGGTGTCGACGCCTTCTTTACCGACTGCCCCGACAACGGGCGAAAGATTGCGGATGGGGATTTCTCGGGCATTATTTAGCCGGAACGAGCCTCCCTCGCTGGGGGGCGCGAAGCGCCGGAGGGAGAGCCCCCTCCGGGGAGGGGGTATGCCAATGGCATATCACGGGAGAGGAGCCAGCATGCATTTCGCTTTGCGTAAACTGTAAAGTCTGTCGCTATTTCGAAACTTTATGGACGACGTAAAGCTAACCCAAAAGAAAACGTCCCTTCCGCAAACGGGAAAGGACGTGCTGCTTTCTTTATAGGATATCTGTAGCGCGGCAACTCGATTCATACGAAGATGACGCAAGATTCTCCATAGCCGGGGATGAGCGAATCATGCGTGAGGAAGAAATAGTGCTCGGCTTTGGCCTGGGCCAGAAGCAACCGGTCAAATGGATCGTTGTGCGCTTTAGCGTCGGCAGAGCGTTGCAGTGTTTCTACTGCCCAAATATGCTCGTCGGTCAATGCTAAGGTATGAAAACCGGCAGCCTGGCAATACTGAGAGAACTCCGTTGCAGAAATCTCAAGGTTTATGGGATTTTTGGAGTGCTTCAATAGCACTTCCCAGACAGAAACCGCGCTGACATAGAATGTGTTGCCGGGATCCAAGAGCATTTTTCTCGCCTTGGCAGAAAGACGGGGATCATTGGACAAAGCCCAAAGCGCGATATGCGTATCAAGCAGGAGGTTCATAGCTTTCCATCCGTGAGCATAGCGGCGATTTCCTCATTGTCAGCGTCAAAATCATCCGGCGCTTTGAACTTTCCTTGGGCAATCCCTATCCGGTTAGCTACCGGCACATCATCAATGCGGACAATCCGGGCAACCGGTTTTCCGTTTCGCGCCACGGTAATGGAATCTTCCTGCCGGGATTCCAGGATACGGATGAGCTTTGAGAATTCCGTCTTGGCTTCTAAGATATTCACTTGCATGGCGTGCACCTCCCTGAGATTCGAAAAAATGGTCTTTCTGACC
>JAEEGN010000197.1 GCA_016280345.1 Selenomonadaceae bacterium
AACGCCGCGAAGCTCCCGTCATCGCTTGATCGGCGAGATGGAGCAGTTCTTTTACGAGATGGAGCGTCTGCACCCCGCGGGGCTCCTGCTGGGGAACCCCGGCAGCCTGAAGCTCGCGGCGGAGCAAACCTGCCTGCCGCTCCAGACGGATTATTCCTTCAACCTGTTTAACCATCTGGCGGCCCGCTTCTGGAAGCAATACAGGGTATCCCTTTCCACGGCTTCCCTGGAGCTTTCCCTGCCGCAGATCCAGGCAATCCTGCGGGCCGGGGCGCCACCGCTGGAAGTCATCATCCACGGCGCTTACGAGTCAATGATCTGCGATCACGATATCCCGGCGCTTTCCCAGGGATATACGACGGACGACCACAGTTACGCTCTGGTGGACGAAACCGGGGCGCGCCATTCTCTGCGCCGCGACCAGTACGGCCGTTGCCACATCTTCTTCACCCGGGATCTCTGCCTTTATCCGTATCTGGCGGCCCTGGAGGGCACGGCCTGTTACCGCGTTGAAGCCCAGACTTACAGCCCGGCGCTCACGGGGAAAGTCACCCGCCTCTATCGCCGGGCGCTGAACGCGCTCGCCGACGGCCAATCCCCGGCGGACTTTGAGGCGTTGGCGGCGCTGGAAAAGGAAAGCCCCCGTCCCTTCGGTATCGGCGCTTTCCGATTCGACGCCTCGAAATAGGAGGAATAATCATGAAAGAATACCTCGGCCCGGAGGCGGTGCTGGAAAAGCGGAAGCGCTATGTCATGCCCTGTCTCGGGCATTTCTACCAAAAGCCGCCGCAGTTCGTGCGCGGCTCTATGCAGTATCTTTACGACCATACCGGCAAGAAGTACCTCGATTGCTTTTCCGGCGTCTCGGTCATGAACTGCGGCCACTGCAACCCGGAGATTGTCGAGCGGATTCGGGAGCAGGTCGGTACGCTGCAACACGTCTGCAATATCTATCTGACCGAGAACTGTGCCAATCTGGCGGAGGCACTGGCCCGCGTCACCCCCGGCGACCTTCAGAAATCCTTCTTCTGCTCCACCGGCACCGAGGCGAACGAGGGGGCGTTGCTGCTGGCGGCCATCTTCACTGGCCGCAGTGAATATCTGGCGCTCCGGGGCGGTCTCCACGGCCGGACGAAGCTGGCCATGAACCTCACCGGCATCGGCATGTGGCGCACCGACCCGAATCCCGTGGGCGGCATCCACTTTCTGCCGAACCCTTGCTGCTATCGTTGTCCCTTGGGAAAACGTCACCCCGAATGCAATCTGGCCTGCGCCGAAATGGCGGAGGACGTCATCACGACCGCGACCTCAGGCCGGCCCGCCGCGCTGATTGCCGAGCCCATCCAAGGCAATTCCGGCATCGTCACGCCGCCGCCCGGCTATTTCCAGCGGCTGCAGGAAATTCTCCACGCCCACGGAGCGCTCCTGATCATCGATGAAGTCCAGACGGGATTCGCCCGCACCGGGAAGATGTTCGCCATCGAGCATTACGGCGTTGTTCCCGACATCATGACGATGGCGAAGGCGCTGGGGAACGGCGCCCCTATCAGCGCCTTCATCGCCCCGGCCCGCATTGCTGATACCTACACCCAGCCGGGGGCCTCCACTCTCGGCGGCAATCCCGTCTCCTCAGCGGCAGGGCTGGCGGTCCTCGGGTACATTGAGAGCCATCAACTGGCGAAAAACGCTCAGGAACGCGGCCAGGAACTGGCGGACGGCCTGGCGGATCTCCAGAAGCGGCATCCGGTCATCGGCGACATCCGCGGCCTGGGTCTCATGCGGGGCGCCGAGTTCGTCCGGGCCGACAAGACACCCGCTCCCGAAGAACTGGACCGGGTACTGGAAAAGATGAAAGACCGGGGCTTCATCATTGGCAAGAACGGTCTCAGCCGTAATGTCATGGCCTTCCAGCCACCGCTGGTCATCAGCGCCGCGGATGTCGGCGAAGTCCTGGACGCCCTTGATGACGTGCTTAAGGAAGAAAACCTCTGATTCAGCGGCTGCCTGTTGTCAGACAGGTGCCGTGCCCGGATCTCGTTGAAAGGAAACGTGGTTTTGTGGATAGTTCCGATATAATGCTCTATCTCCTGTTCATCGCTGCCTGCATAGGTGTCAACAGCTTCCTGTCCCTCTTCGAGACGGCCATCGCCGAAAGCCGGCGAAGCCGCCTGGAGCGTTTCGCCGACGGCGGCGAGGAGAGCGCCGGCAAGGCGCTGGATATCCTGGAATCGCCGGAGAATCTCCTGTCAGTTACGCAGATTGGCATCACCGCCACCAGCATCCTGCTGGGGCTGGCCGCCGGACGCTTCGCCGCTCCGTTCCTTGCGGAACGCTTCGAATTCTTCGCCCGGTTTTACGGCCTGGCGCTTCTGGTCAGCGTTTTGGCGGCGCTCTATCTGGGCCTCCTTATTGGCGAGTTCATCCCGCGGAAGATTGCCCTGCAGGACCCGGAACGCGTCCTGATGGAGTATAGCCGGGCACTTAGCCTCCTGGAGCGCCTCTCCCGGCCGCTGGTGCGCTTCCTGTCCGCCTCCGCCAACGCGGTGCTGCTGCTCTTCGGCATGAACCCTCACATCGAGGACGCCGTCACCGAAGACGAAGTCAAGGACCTCATCGAGCAGGGCACGGAGGACGGTACCTTCGAGAAGACGGAGCAGGACATGGTGGACCGCATCTTCCGCATGAGCGACCAGACCGCGTACTCGCTGATGACGCCGCGGACGCGGATGCAGTGGATCGATATCGAGGACCCGCTTCCTTACAATCTCCAACTCATCCGGAAAAACCCGGATACCGTCTTCCCGGTGGGCAAGAACAACCTCGACGACTTCTGCGGCATCCTGTACGCCAAAGATCTGCTGAACGCTGCCATCGCCCGCAAACCCTTGGACATTCAGCCCTACATCAAGAAGCCGCTCCTCATCCCGCGTTCCCTGGAGATGTTCCGGGTGCTGGAGCGCTTCCAGAAAACCGGCATCCACGAAGCGGTGGTACTGGACGAGTACGGCGGTCTCATCGGCTTCATCACCCTCAGTGATATCCTGACGGAAATTATCGGCTATACCAGTCCCGCAGACGAGCGCGAATCGGAGCTGATCACCGCTCGCAGCGAGAACTCCTGGTTCGTGGACGGGCTCTGCGACATCAATGACTTCAAGGAGAAGTTTGACATCGAGGAATTGCCCAACGAGGTCAAGGACCACTACCAGACGATGGGCGGCTGCCTTACTTCCTGCTTCGGCTATATCCCTAAGGCCGGCGAAAGCTACGCCTGGAACGGCTTCACCTTCGAAGTTCTGCGCATGGACCGGGCCCGCATCGACAAGATTCTGGTCACCTTGAGCGCCGCCGTGGAAACTCGATGATGTCATGCCCGGCGGGCATTGATTTCTATTGCAACAAGGCATTTGCCAGACGGATTCCCTTCCCGTATAATGAAATTATCCGATGAGCAAACATCAGACAGCATGTGAGGTGAAGTTGTCATGAAAGAAAACAGGATGACGCGGAGAAGATTCCTGAAATTCGCCGGGGCTTCCCTGGCCGTGGTCGCGTTTTCGGGCTGTGCCCCCCCCTGACGGCGGAGAATGCGAAACCGTCGGAAAACCGTCGGAAAAGTCGGCGGCAAACGCCAAAGCATCATACGGGACGGACGGTAGTCGCTATGTACCTTACGAAGAACGCACCGGGGCGGAGTCAACGGTGTATTTCACGCGGGACCTGTCGGCGGCCGGACTGGCGCTCGTCTTTGACCGGGTGAAGGACGCTCTGGGCGGCAGGGTCGCCGTCAAGGTGCATACGGGAGAGCCCCACGGGCCGAACATCATCCCCCGCCCCTGGGTCAGGGAACTTTTGGCCTCACGCCTGCCGGACGCGGCTATCATCGAGACGAACACCTATTATGGCGGCGGCCGCTACACAACGGAGGACCATCAGAATACCCTGGCCGTCAACGGCTGGGACTTCACCCCCGTGGACATCACCGACGAGCATGGGACGGCATTGCTCCCCGTGCCGGGCGGCAAATGGTTCAAGGAAATGTCGGTGGGCAAGGGAATGCTGGACTATGATTCCTTCCTGGCGCTAACCCATTTCAAGGGGCATACTATGGGCGGCTTCGGCGGCTCCGACAAGAATATCGGCATCGGCTGCGCCGACGGACGCGTTGGCAAGAAATGGATCCACAGCGCCGAGGGGCAGGGACAGTGGAGCATCCGCAAAGAAGAATTCATGGAGCGCATGACGGAATCCACCCAGGCGACGATTTCCCGATTTGCCAACAGAATCGCCTACATCAACGTCCTGCGGAACATGAGCGTGGACTGTGACTGTGGCGGGACAGGGGCCGCCCCGGTGGTGACGCCGGACGTTGGTATCCTGGCCTCGTTGGATATCCTGGCCGTGGATCAGGCCAGCGTGGACCTCGTGTATGCCCTGCCGGAGGAGAGCCGCCATGACCTTGTGGAGCGCATGGAGTCCCGCCACGGCCTGCGCCAGCTTTCCTACATGAAGGAAATGGGCATGGGAAACGACCGCTACCATCTGATTGACCTCGACCACGGAGCCGTGAAAATCACGGCGAAAGAAGCCGTCAAGGACATTCGCGGCCATTGGGTCTCCGATGGCCTGTGAGCCTGAAACCTGAGTCCACCGACACCCGCTCTGGCGGCGATTCACTTACTTCGGGGTTATCCCTGAGGCCGGCGAAAGCTGCGCCTGGAGCGTCTTCACCTTCGAGGTTTTGTGCATGGACCGCGCCCATATCGATAAAATCCTGTCCATCCTCGCCACGCCGAACCACCTGTTCCCGGCGAAACGGCAACGTAAAAAAAAGACAACCGAAAAAGAGCCTGCGCGTCGCTTTTGGCGCCAGGCTCTTTTTGGTACGCCGGGAAACAAGGATCTGATTGAGTCAAGCGCTATGTCGCGAGACATCATCCGGCGCTTACGGGCCCTGTAATATGCCGCTGGCACATTACGCCCCGGAAAAGAAAGCTATGATTCCCGCGCTTTAAGAACAAGGCGGTGCGGTAAAAAACGATGGTTTCTCTTGTAAAATAATTGACGCAGTGTAAAGCGTTTTGTTTAGTAGAAAAAATCGTAAAAAGTCGGAGAAAAACACGATAAAGCCCGGAATATCAAGATTTTTTCCTTACGTATCCATTCAGCAGTTTGCCTTTTTGACTTTTTGCTTTAAGAAACAACCCGCCGCGAAAAACCTTCCGTGATCTTTCGCGGCGCATTTATAACGATAATGATCTTTATGGAAGCCGAATTGTCAAGCTAAGCGAAAAGGAGCGGCTTTTTCGTGAAACCGCTCCTTTTGGATTCCGGATATTCATCGGAGGGACAGGTTTCCGTCGGCTCCCGGATTCATGCTCCCGATGGCGGGGTGGGTTCGGGATTTCTCAGCACAAAGCGGGCATGAACTTGGCGAACAGATACAGCCCATCGGCGCCGGCACGGACCTCATGATGCACCTTGGACGGCATGATGGAGATCGTTCCCGGCGCGTACTTGATTTCCTGGCCGTCGTTGACACAGACGCCGCTGCCGGCGATCACTTCATGGGTTTCGAGCTGCGGGTCGTGGATGTGGTCGAGGATGGCCTTGTCGGGTGCGATCCGCACCAGGTGGAAACTGTAAGCGCCGCCTGTCTCCTGGGACGTCAAGATGTGCTTGAGCTCCACGCCGGCGAAGGTGGGATGCTTTGACCAGGGGATGTCCCTGAACGATACTGTCTTGTGCGGAATGGCAAACCTTCCTGTGTCGAATGATGCAAATACGTTGTTTTCCATGGCGATTGCCTCCTTCTTGTTGATGAGGCAATCATACCAGGAAACGGCTACGTCGCATTGGACAAAATTGCGGAGTTGATGAATTGGTTCGGGGAGATGCCCACCTGTTTCCGGAATACCCGGTCCAGATGGCTTTGGTCGCAAAACCCGACCATGTGGGCGACGTCAACCACCTTGTAGCCCTGCTGCAGGAGTTCCTGCGCCTTCCGAACGCGGCACTGCATCTGGAATTTGTGCGGCGTGAGGCCGTTTTCGGCGGCGAATTTGCGAATCATGTGCCAGGAGCTGATATGCACTTTTTCCGACAGTCTGGCGATGCTGATTTCCATTTCCGGATTGCCGAGGATTTCCTTCTTGATGATGTCCAGTTCCCGGGAAATGTCATCCTTCCTCGGCAGGCAGGTGGTAATCATGGAATACCGTTCGGACAAAGGCTGGATGGAATGGCAGATGTCCGGGCATACCGAAAAGTATTCCCCGGCGGCGCATATATACTGTTCATCCCCGATGCGGATAGCGATGCGTCCTTCGGTGACGATTCCCATGACGTAATGTCCCGTATGGGTATGCGGCGGATAGGGATGCGTTGCTTGCTCCAGGCTCACGACTTCGATTCCCGTCGAGGCGTCTTTGATGAACTGCAGTTTTTCCGCGGCAGGCGTTGTTTTCATGTCCGGTTTCCTCCCTGCGTCTCATGGTACACCATACGTGCCGCCGAAGCAAGCGGAATCCGATGGCCCGATCCTTCGGCGGCACCATTCCCGGTGTGAAGGCGCCCAGGGGGCCGGGGCAGGAAAGCGCCGGGGGGACAGGCAAAAAGAAGCAACTCCCCTGAAGCCATGATGCCATCGGCTTCAGGGGAGCTGTTTTTCGTTGCGCGTCGGAGCGGATTGACGTCTTTTCCGATGCGTCATGCGGGGGGGCCCTATTCGATCGAAGGCAGGCGGTTCTCCCAGTCCGCGACCAGCTTCGCGCCGCTTTCGATGAGCGATTCGGCCGCTTCGAGCTGGCGGTCAACCTGGGCGTAGGAGGTGCCGCCGAGGGAATTGCGGTTCCTCACGCAGGTCTCGGGGGAGATGGCCTCCCGGATATCGTCCGCGAACAGCGGCGACAGCGTCCGGAACTCCTCCGGCGAGAGGTCCTTCAGCCATTTCCGGTGCTCGATGCAATACTGCACGGCCCGGCCGGCGACGGCGTGAGCCTCGCGGAAGGGCATGCCCTTTTTCGCCAGGTAATCGGCCAGGTCGGTGGCGTTGGAGAAATCCTCGTCCACCGCCCGCCGCATGGTGTCGCGGTTCACCTTCATGCCCCGCAGCAGGCGGGCATAGACGGCCAGGCTGAACTTCACCGTGTCGATGGCGTCAAACAGGCCCTCCTTGTCTTCCTGCAGGTCCTTGTTGTAGGCCAGAGGAAGGCCCTTGACCGCCGTCAGCATGGCCATGAGATGGCCTACGACGCGACCCGTCTTGCCGCGCACCAGCTCCGAGACGTCGGGATTCTTCTTCTGCGGCATCATGCTGGAACCGGTACAGTGGGCGTCGTCGAGCTCGATGAAGGAAAACTCCCGGGTACACCAGAGGATGATTTCCTCGCTGAGCCGCGACAGATGCACCATGAGGATCGAGGCGGCGGCCAGGAACTCCAGAATGTAGTCGCGGTCGCTGACGGCGTCGAGGCTGTTGCCGTAAATCCGCTCGAAGTGCAGCCGCCTGGCCACGAATTCCCGGTCGATGGGGAAGGTGGTGCCGGCCAGTGCCCCGGCGCCCAACGGCATGATGTCCGCCCGCTGCCAGACGCCGGCGAAGCGGTCGAAATCCCGCCCCAACATGGCGAAATACGCCAGCAGATGATGGGCCAGCAGGATGGGCTGCGCCCGCTGCAGGTGCGTATAGCCGGGCATGATGACGTCGCGGTATTTTGCCGCCGTCTCCGCCAGCGCCCGCTGCAGTTCGAGGATATGCGACGCCACCGCCGTCACTTCACGGCGGACGTAGAGGTGCATATCGAGCGCCACCTGATCGTTGCGGCTGCGGGCCGTGTGCAGGCGGCCGCCGGCTTCGCCGATGGCGTCGGTCAGGCGCTTCTCAACGTTCATGTGGATGTCTTCAAGGGCCGTGTCGAAATCGAAACGGCCTGCCTCGATGTCGTGGAGAATCGCTTTGAGGCTGGCCGCGATTTTCTCTTCGTCCTCGCGGGAAATGATGCCGCACGCCGCCAGCATGGCGGCGTGGGCGAGGCTGCCGGCGATGTCCTCACGGTACAGGCGCTTGTCGAAGCCGATGGAGGCCTGGAAATCGTTGATCATCTCATCGGTCGATTTCGAGAAGCGCCCGCCCCAGAGTTTCTCACTCATTTGAGAAGCCCTGTCTTTTCCTGCATCAGGGCGCGAACCTGCAGCGGCAGGCCGAAGAGGTTGATGAAGCCGGTGCCGTCGGCCTGGTTATAGACATCGTCTTCCTCGAAGGTGACGTATTCCTTGTTGTAGAGCGAATACTTCGACTTCGCGCCCGCTGACATGATGTTGCCCTTGTAGAGGCGCAGGCGGACGGTGCCGGTGACGGTGCGCTGGGTGCTGTCCACGAAGGCGTCCAGAGCCTCGCGGAGCTGGGTGAACCAGAGGCCGTCATAGACGAGTTCGGCGTAACGCTGGGCCACCAGCTCCTTGTAGTGGAGCGTCGCCCGGTCGAGGCAGAGGTACTCCAGTTCACGGTGGGCGTAGTAGAGGATGGCGCCGCCCGGATTCTCATAGACGCCGCGGGACTTCATGCCCACCAGGCGGTTCTCGCAGAGGTCAGTGATGCCGATACCGTGACGGGCGCCGATCTCGTTCAGCGTCGTCAAGAGCTCGGTGGCGCTCAGGCGCTTGCTGTTCACGGCCACCGGGACGCCGGCCTCGAACTCGATGGCGAGGTGCTCGTCCTCATCCGGGGCCTTCTCCGGAACCTGGGTTACCAGGAACATATTGTCCTGCGGCGCGTTCCAGGGATCCTCGAGGTCGGAGCCCTCATGGGAGAGGTGCCAGATATTGCGATCCATGCTGTAGGTCTTGTTGTCGATGGCGATGGGGATGTCGTGCTTCTTGGCGTACTCGATCTCCTCCTCGCGGGACTTCAGCTCCCACTCGCGCCAGGGGGCGATGATGTGGAGCTGGGGGGCCAGCGCCTTGACCGAGAGCTCGAAGCGCACCTGATCGTTGCCCTTGCCGGTGGCACCGTGAGCGACGGAATCGCAGCCCTCCTGCTTGGCGATTTCCACCAGCTTCTTGGCGATCAGCGGCCGGGCAAAAGAGGTGCCCAGCAGGTACTTGCCCTCATAGACGGCGCCCGCCTTCAGCGTCGGCCAGACGTACTCCGTCAGGAATTCCTCAGTGAGGTTGGCGATGAAGACCTTTGAGGCGCCGGACTTCAGCGCCTTTTCCTTCACGACGTTGAGCTCGTCCCCCTGCCCGATGTCGGCGCAGACGGCGATGACTTCGCAGCCGTCGTAGTTTTCCTTCAGCCAGGGAATGATGCAGGACGTATCCAGACCGCCGGAGTACGCCAACGCTACTTTCTTTACCTTTGCCATGTCAAAAACAGCTCCTTTTGTCATTATAGAAAGTTAATTACTCGATGGTAGTATCAGTCGCCCATCGTCAGCGCCAGGACGGCTTTCTGGGCGTGCAGGCGGTTCTCCGCCTCGTCGAAGATGACGGCGGCGTTGGCCTCAAAGACGTCTTCGGTGATTTCCTCGCCGCGGTGCGCCGGCAGGCAGTGCATCACGATGGCTCGCTTCGCCGCCTTTTCCAGCAGCGCCCGGTTGATCTGGTAGCCGGCCAGGTCATGTCGTCGCTTTTCCCGCTCCGCCTCTTCGCCCATGCTGACCCAGACGTCGGTGCAGAGAATATCGGCCCCCTTCGCCGCCTCGGCCACGTCGTGGGTGAGGAGAATCGTCGCCCCGCTTTCCCTGGCATCCTCCCGGGCGTTGGCCACGACGTTCCCGTCCGGCTCATAGTCGGGCGGCGTCGCCACCGCGAAGTCGATGCCCATCTTGGCGCAGCCGTACATCAGCGAATGGGCCATGTTGTTGCCGTCGCCGATGAAGGCGAGCTTCAGCCCGCTGAGGTCTTTGCCGCAGCGCTCCCGGACCGTCAGCAGGTCGGCCAGCACCTGGCAGGGATGCAGGAGGTCGCTGAGGCCGTTGATGACCGGGATATCCGCCCAGCGGGCGAATTCTTCCAGCGTCTCATGGGCGAAGGTGCGAATCATGACGCCGTCGAGATAACGCGACAACACCCGGGCTGTGTCGCGGACCGGCTCGCCGCGTCCGATCTGGAGATCGTGGCTGGACAGAAAAAGTGCCTGACCGCCCAGCTGGTACATGCCGGTCTCGAAGGAGACCCGGGTACGGGTGGACGATTTCTCGAAAATCATGCCCAGCGTCTTTCCCTGCAGGATGGTATGGGTGACGCCGCTCTTTTGCAGCGCCTTGAGCTCCGCCGCCAGCGCGAGGATTTCCTCCAGCTCGTCCCGCGTCAGATCATGGAGGGAAAGCAGATCTTTTCCCTTCAGCATGGATAAAACCTCCCAAAAAGAAGATAACGTCAGTAATTATATACTGGATTCCTTGCCATTACAAGCCGGTTTTCAGGCAAATTCCGGCAATACCTCCGACAGGATGGCGCCGAGCTTGTCCACGTCTGCCTCTGATGCGATGAGCGGCGGCACGAAGCGCAGGACGTCGCCGGCGGTGCAGTTGATGATGGCGCCCTTTTCGAGGCAGGCGTTGACGATGTCGCGCCCCGGCTTCGTGAGCTGCATTCCCAGCATCAGCCCGGCGCCCCGGACCTCGGTGACCAGCGACGGGCAGCGCTGCTGAAGCGATTCCAGCTTCGCCCGCAGGTACGCGCCCACGCGGGCCACCTGCGCCAGAAAGTCCGGCTGGCTTATGGTGTCCAGCACGACATTGGCGGCGGCGCAGGCCAGCGGGTTGCCGCCGAAGGTGGAGCCGTGATCGCCGGCCTGGAAAGCGGCCGCGACTTTGTCGCTGGCGATGAATGCCCCGATGGGGACGCCCCCGGCCAGCCCTTTGGCCAATGTCACGATGTCGGGCTTAACGCCGAATCCCTCGTAGGCGAAGAAGTGCCCTGTCCGTCCCATGCCGCACTGGATCTCGTCGAGGATCAGGCAGGCGTCGTAGCGGTCGCAGAGCGCCCGGATTTTGGGATAATAGTCTGCCGGCGGCACATGGACGCCGCCCTCGCCCTGGATGGTTTCCAGCATGACGGCACAGGTCTTGTCGCTCATCAAGCGCTCGATGGCGTCGATGTCACCGTAATCAACGTACGCAAAGCCCGCCGGCAAAGGCCCGAAGCCCTCATGGTATTTGGGTTGGCCGGTGGCCGTCAGCGTCGCCAGTGTGCGGCCGTGGAAGCTGTGGTTGGCGACGATGATTTGGATTTTCTCCGGGTCCTTTTTCCAGGCGTATTTCCGCGCCAGCTTGATGGCGCCCTCGTTGGCCTCGGCGCCGGAATTGCCGAAGAACACTTTGCCCAGCCCGCTGAGCTTTACGAGCTTCTCGGCGGCGTCCGCCTGGGTCTGGGTATAGTAGAGGTTCGAGCAGTGGATCATTCGCCCCGCCTGTTCCGCCACCGCCTGCACCAACGCCGGGTGATTGTGCCCCAGGACGTTGACGGCGATGCCGCCGAGGTAATCCAGATACTTCTTTCCGTCCGTATCATAGACGTACATGCCGTCCCCGTGGTCGAGGACGATCGGATAGCGGGCGAAAACCGGCAGATAGGCTGCCCGGTCCTTCGCGTAAATCTGTTCTTTCGTTTCCTTCATGCGAAACGCTCCTTATCTTACAATCTCGGTGCCGATGCCCTGGGCCGTGAAGAGCTCCAACAGCAGGGAATGGGGGAGGCGGCCGTCGATGATCGAGGTCTTTCGGGTGCCTTCCGCCAGCGCGGTGAGGCAGGCCTCCACCTTGGGAATCATGCCGCCGGAGATGGTGCCGTCATCGATGTAGGCCCGGGCCTCGGTCTCTGTCAGGGAGGACAGGAACGTGCTCTTGTCCTCGTAATTCTTGTAGATGCCCTCCACGTCGGTCAGCAGCAGCAGTTTCTCTGCCGCCAGCGCTCCTGCCACCTCTGCGGCGACGTAATCGGCGTTGATGTTGTAGCTTTCGCCCTCGTCGCCAACGCCTACCGGGGCCACCACCGGAATATATCCCTTCTCCAGAAGGTCGTTCAGCGCCTTGGCGTTGACCTCGCTGACTTCGCCCACGTAGCCGATGTCAGCCGTTTCCACCCGGCCGTCCTTGTGGATCTCGGCCAGCTTCTTCACCGCCCGGATAAGTCCCGCGTCCTTGCCGGAAAGGCCGATGGCCTGACCGCCGCACTGGTTGAGGAGGTTCACGATCTCGGAGTTGACCTTGCCGATGAGGACCATCTCCACGATCTCCATCGTCTCTTCGTCGGTGACGCGCAGGCCGCTCACGAACTCCGCCTGCTTGCCCACCCGTTTCAGGAAGTTGGTGATGTCCGGCCCGCCGCCGTGGACGATGACCGGGCGGATGCCGACGTACTTCATCAGCGTAATGTCCTGGACGACTTTCATTTTCAGGTCGTCGCTGAGCATGGCGTTGCCGCCGTACTTGATGACAATCGTCTTGCCGTAGAATTTCCGGATATAAGGAAGCGCTTCCACCAGGATATTGGCGGTTGCCTTGTGCATTTGCATTCCTTCGGCCTCCTGTCAGGTGTGGTACTCGCCGTTGATTTTGACGTACTCATAGGAAAAGTCGCAGGACCAAACCGTCGCGCTGGCGCTGTCCAGGCCCAGGTCGATGGCGATGGTGATATCGTGGGCCGCCATGACATCCCGCAGCGCCTTCTCGTCGAAGGCCGCGCCGGTACCGTTGGCGTAAACCGGGATGCTGCCGAACTTCACCACTGTCTTTTCCGGCACGATGGGAACTCCGGCGTAGCCTACGGCGCAGATGACGCGGCCCCAGTTCGGGTCCTGACCGAAGAACGCCGTCTTGACCAGCGGCGACTTGGCCACGCTCATGGCGACTTCCTTGGCGTCGGCAAAGGACTTCGCGCCGCTGACCTCGATGGTTAGGAACTTCGTGGCTCCTTCGCCGTCGGCGGCAATCCGCCGGGCAATGCCGGTGCAGAGTTCCTTCAGCGTCTGATAAAAGACATCGTAATCTGCCCCTTTGGCGGTGATTTCCGGGTTGCCGGCGGCGCCGTTGGCCAATACCACCGTCATGTCGTTTGTGCTCATGTCGCCGTCAATGGAAATCATGTTGAAGGTCACTTCCGTGATTTCCGACAGCGCTTTCTGCAGGAGCGGCTGGGCGATGGCGGCGTCGGTGGTGATGAAGCAGAGCATCGTCGCCATGTTGGGCTGGATCATGCCGGAGCCTTTGGCGATGACGCCGAAGCGGACCTTCTTGCCGCCGATTTCCACCTCCGTCGCCCCGGCTTTGGAGTAAGTGTCGGTGGTGACGATGGCGTTGCCGGCGTTCTCGCTGCCCGACTCGGAGAGTTCCGCCGCCGCCTTTTCGATGCCGGCTTTCATCTTTTCCATCGGCAGATTGACACCGATGACGCCGGTGGAGGCCACCAGCACCTCGCCGGCCTTGCAGCCCACTGCCTGGGCGGTAAGTCGGGCCATCTCCCGGGCGTCCTCCATGCCCCGCTCACCGGTGCAGGCGTTGGCGCAACCGGCATTGGCGGTAATCGCGTGGGCCTTGCCGCCGGCGACGACCTCTCTTGATACGTAGACCGGCGCCGCCGCTACCTGGTTCTGCGTGAAGACGCCGGCTACCGCCGCCTCCCGCTCCGTGTAGATTACCGCCAGGTCGAGATTGCCGCTCTTCTTGATTCCGGCCTTGACGCCCGCCGCCTTGAATCCCTGCGGGAACGTCACGCCTTGCTTCACATGATTTTCACTGAACATACTGCTGTTTCCTCCCTGTATCTTAAACTCTTTCTGTGATAATTCGGATTTCGCGGGAACCGCCTACGGGTACATCGGCGGCTGCTTCAGTCCCAGCGTCTCGTCGAAGTCGCAGGCGATGTTGAAGTTCTGTACCGCCTGGCCAGCCGCGCCCTTCACCAGGTTGTCGATGGCCGAGAGCACAATCACGCGATGGGTGCGCGGGTCGATGTGCCAGCCGAGGTCGCAGAAATTTGAGCCCCGGACGAATTTCGTCTCGGGATAGGAGTTACGGCCCCGCAACCGGATGAAGTATTCGCCGTCATAGAGTCTGGAAAAGGCCTCGTCTACAGCATCCTCTGTCACGCCGTCCCGGAGCGTGGCGTAGGCCGTGGCCAGAATGCCGCGGGACATCGGGACGAGGTGCGGCGTGAAGTTCAGCGTTACCGGCGCCCCGCCAAGATCCGTGAGGGCCTGCTCGATTTCCGGCGTGTGGCGGTGATTGGCGACGCCGTAAGCCTTGAAATTGTCGTAGAGCTCGGGGAAGTGGTTCGGCAGCTTGGCCGAGCGGCCGGCGCCGGAAACGCCGGAAGCGGCGTCGATTAGGATGGTTCCCGCGTCGACGAGGCCGTCCTTCACCAGCGGCGCCAGTGCCAGAATCGAAGCCGTCGTATAGCAGCCGGCGTTGCCGATGATGGGGGCAGTGCGGATATCCTCCCGGTAAAGTTCCGCCAGACCGTAGGCTCGCCGCGCTTCCGGGTGGGTGTGCCTGACCTTGTACCAGGCTTCATAGGTTGCGGTATCGCGGAAGCGGTAGTCGGCGCCGAGGTCGATGATACGCACCGGCCGGCCGGCGAGCTTGCGCCCGATTTCCATGGCGTGGCCGGCGGGCAGGCCGATGAAGATGAAATCGCTGTCTTCGCCGATGCGATCGAGGTTGTCGAGACTTTCCAGGCGCTGGTCGTATAGACCGGCCAGATGGGGATAGACCTCGGAGACAGATTTTCCGGTATAGCTTTCGGAGGTCAGGTGCGTGACCTCGGCTTCGGGATGGCCGGCGAGCAGCCGCAGGAGCTCGGCGCCGGCGTAGCCCGTCGCGCCGATAATGCTGACTTTCATCGGGAGTTCCTCCTCGGAATGAAGATTTTATAATTATACACTTTCTTTGCATAAAAACGCAAGATGGTGTTCGAACTTTTTTCGACAGCATGGCGTTTGTCCCGTTTAATCCGCCGGATCGTCGAAGCCCAACAGCCAGGTGGCGGCGAATCCGGCGGCGTAAGCAACCAGCAGCCCGGCCAGATACATCAGGATGTTGTCCGTCGCTGCCGCCAGCGGCAGGCCCGAAATGCCCAACGTCGCCGCGCCTACCCGGGCCGCCGCTTCCACCGCGCCGCCCGCGGCTCCGCCGATGCAGGCACCGAGAAAGGGGCGCCCCAGCGGGAAAGTGACGCCGTAAATCAGCGGCTCTCCAACGCCCAGGATGCCGGCGGGCAGCGCCGAAGCGATGATTTTCCGCAGCCGTTGGCTTCGCGTCCGGCAATAGACAGCCAGAGTCGCGCCCACCTGTCCGGCGCCGGCCATGGCAAGGATTGGCAACAGGATGGTCACACCGCTTTGGGCGATCAGATCCACGTGAATCGGCGTGACTGCCTGATGGATGCCGGACATGACCATCGGCAGCCAGAGCCCCGCCATCAATGCACCGGCCGCCGCGCCTCCCGAATCCACCGCCCAGGATGCGGCTTTGCCGATCGCGTCTGACAGAGCGCCGCCGGCCGGCTGCAACACGAGCACCGCCGCTGTTCCGGCCAGAAGGACGGTGAGAAGCGGCACCAGGAACAAACCGAACATCTCCGGTACCAGCCGGCGTAGCCGCCCTTCCAGCCAGGCGCCGAAGGCCGCTACCAGGATTACGGCAATTACGCCACCCCGCCCGGGATGGAGCGGTGTGCCCCATAGCTCGATGCCGTCAAGTCCCGGATGGCTCATGAAGGCTGCCAGCACGCCGCCCAGGACTGGCGAGCCGCCGAAGACCTGGGCCGCGTTATAGCCGACGAAGAGATTCATGCCCCAGAAAACCGCGTTGCCCGCCAACGCCAGCAGCCTGACTGCGGGAGCTGTCGCCATTTCCGGAAATGTCTTCAGGAAGACGCCCAGGCAGCCGGTGATGAGACCGCAGGCGATGAAGCCCGGAATCAGCGGGATGAAGATGCCGGCAATTTGCTTGAAGAAGAGCTTGACCGGTGTAGCGTTCTTTGCCCGCAGGGAATCGCGGAGGGCCTGGCCGTCGCCGATGGCGGGGCGGTCTTCGCCCTTCATCAGGGCTTGCAATGCGTCAGCGGCTTTCTTCGCTTTTCCCGGTCCCAGGATGATTTGAAGCTCGGTCTCTGTATCGTTCACGCCCAGGACGCCCTCGACTTTTTTCAGCGCCTCCGGCAGGCCGGCGTCTTTCTTCACAAGCTGCAGACGGAGCCGCGTCATGCAGTTCGAGACGCGGGCGATGTTCTCCGCCGGTCCCGCCAGTCTGTAAATCTCCCGTATCAGGCGTTCTTCCTCCCGCACCGGATTGCCTCCTTTCCGTCTGTCACGTATCGGCGTATCAAATCGCCACGCAAGATTATACCACGATTTTCTCCGGTATGCATCTCTGGAAATGCTTGACAGGCCGCCGTCATTGCTATATCATGAAACGCGAATATATAAAAGAAAAGAAGGTTTCTCATGCGCGCGTTAAAGATACGCCTTGCCATCGCGGTCATACTGATTTTGTCCGCTGTCCTTGCCTGCCTGCTCTTCGAGCCGCCGGGAATCCCGGTGCTGAATTATCACCAGGTCAACGATCGTGACGTGAACCCGCTGACGCTGACAACCGAGGAATTCGCCTCGGAAATGGACTATTTGAAGAGCGCCGGCTACACGACGATTACCGCCGAAGAACTGGCGGACGCCCTGGAAAACGGGACGGCGCTTCCCGAAAAGCCGGTCCTCATCACCTTTGACGACGGCTACATCGACAACTACCAGAACGCCTACCCCATCCTCAAAGAGCGGGGCATGAAGGCTATGATCTTTCTGATCACCGACTATGTTGGCCAGTATCCCAACTATCTGACCTGGGAGCAGGTCCTCGCCATGCAGGCGGACGGCATCTCCTTCGGCAGCCACACGTTGAGCCACGCGGTGCTGACGCAATGCACCCCGTCGGAAGTGAAAAAGCAGCTGGCGGAGTCCCGGCACGCCATCGAATGGCGCCTCAAACAGCCGGTGCGTTTTCTCGCTTACCCCTGTGGTTTTTCCACGGGTGTGGTGGAAGAGCAGGTGCGGGAAGCCGGCTATCGCGCCGCCTTTACCGTCGATCTCGGCTATGTTCTTCCCGGTGACGACCTTTACCGGCTGCACCGGGTACCGGCTTTCGGGGCCAATACCCACACGCTGCTCCGCTTCCAGGCAAGGCTTCGCTGCCCGCGCCTCGCCGCCACGCTGGAAAACTTCCAGCAAGCCCTGATGGATGCCGGCTATCCCAAACTTGCCGAATGGGTACCCTTGTTCTGACAGAAACGGATGCGATTGTCAATCTCGTATTTTTCATAACAAGGAGCGATCATGATGGGCAAGAAATCCCTTGTGGCGTTGGCTGTTTTCCTGCTTATCCTGGCCGGGACATTGTCGTCGGCGGCGCGGGCGGACGCGGCGCGGTCAGCGAATTTTCACGACAGCTACCGGCTGGAGAAAGTGGTGGTGCTCAGCCGCCATAATATCCGCGCCCCGCTGGTGAAAAACGCCTCGGTCACGGATACCCTCACGCCGCACAAGTGGTTTTCCTGGACCTCGGCCCCCGGCGAGCTTTCCCTGAAAGGCGGGCAGCTGGAAACCATCATGGGGCAGTATTTCCGCCAGTGGCTTGTGGACGAGAAGTTCATGACGGAGAATTACGTGCCCGCGGAAGGGGAGATGCGCTTTTACGCCAACTCCAAGCAACGCACCATTGCCACGGCGCGGTATTTTTCCGGCGGTATGCTCCCCATCGCCAACGTCACGATAGAGCATAAATTCGCCCCCGAGGGTTCCGATCCGGTTTTCAGCGCACGGCTGACGTTTATGAGCGACGCTTTTCAGGCCGGGGCGCGGGCGGAGATTTCCCGAATGGGCGGCGAGAACGGCCTGCAAGGCTTGGGCGAGCGCCTTTCCGACACCTATGAGCTGTTGGAGAAAGTGCTTGACTTCAAGGACTCCCCGGCGGCGAAAAAAGAGGGCATGAAGCATTTCCGCACCGATGACATTGTCGTGACCTTGGAGAAGGGAAAGCAGCCGTCCGTGAAAGGGTCGCTGAAGCTGGCGGAAATGGCCGCCGATGCCCTGGCGCTCCAGTATTACGAGGAAGCGGACGCGGTCAAAGCAGGCTTCGGCCATAAGCTCTCGGCCAAGGAGTGGGAGCAGATCGGCGACGTGAAGGATATTTGCGCCGACCTGGAGTTCCGGGCACTCTCTCTGGCCGTCAACGAGGCGCATTCCCTGTTGCAGCTGATGCGCGAGGAATTGTCGCTGGAAAGCCGCAGATTTACGTTCCTCTGCGGCCATGACGCCAATATCGCCGGCGTGCTGGCCGCTCTGGCGGTAGAGCCGTACTCGCTGCCCCGGAGCGTCGAGAAAAAGACGCCCATCGGCGCCAAGGTCGTCATCGGGAAGTGGCGGGGAACGGACGGCGGGGAATACGTCTCCCTTGACCTCGTATATCAGTCCACCGACCAACTGCGGGACCGCATCCCCCTTACCCTGGAGAATCCCCCCATGGTTTTCCCGCTGCATCTCCGGGGCCTTCACGGGAACCGTGACGGACTTTACAATCTGCAGGAAGTGCAGCAGCGTTTCCAAAGCGCCATTGACGCTTATGACCACCTGCCGCAGGACGTGCCCTCCGGGGCGGAGCCGGAAGTGGCCTGTGAACGAGCCGCGTAAAAACAGCGGTTGATGGTACTGCCGCGAGATGAAAACACCCAGCCGCGCGACGTATCATGCGTAACTATCATACAGCCTCCCGTTGTGGCGCGTATTGCGGGCCGCAACGGGAGGCTTTTTCGCGCCCGCATCGGGCAAACAGAAAAGCGGCGTTCCCCGGAAGGAGCACCGCTTCCTGTTTTCAACAAACCGTCCATGTACTGCAAAAACGAAATCCCTCGCCGCCCGGATGTCTCGCGCCGCGGGAAAATCATTCCGCCGCCGGGACGACTTCGTTCAGCCGCGTCATCAGGTCGTCGATGTCGATACCGTGCGCCATCGCGCCCTGCTCGATATTCTCGAAGTGCGCCACGGCGCAGCCCAGGCAGCCCATGCCGGAATTCATGAATACCTCGACCGTATCGGGATACTTCTGGACGACCTCCATGATGCTCATGTCCTTCGTAATCGTCATGCCAATTCCCTCCTTACCAAAAAAACTGTATCGTATTCATTATAGCACACGCGTCAACTCGGAAATAAAACACCGCCGTCGGCGGCGGGAAAACACCGTTTCCTCCACGATTCCTACTGCGATACATGACACTCGATCCGCCTTCGCGTCAGTCCAGGATTGCCGTTTCCAGCGCGATTTTCGCCATGTCGTCGAAGGATGTCTCCCGCTCCTCGGCGGTGGTATCTTCGCCGGTCAGAATATGGTTGCTGACCGTAAATATGCCGACGGTCTGGACGTCATACCGGGCCCCGATAAGATAGAGGGCCGCGGCCTCCATCTCCGCCGCCAGCACGCCGTAGGCCGCGAGCTTCTTCAGGTCAATCTCGTCGTCGTACAGCCGGTCCTGCGACAGCACGTTGCCGACATGGACAGGGACGTTAAGTTCCCGCGCCTTCGCCACCGCCTGTTCCAGCAGCGCGAAGTCGGCCGTCGGAGCAAAGTTCAGCCCCGGCCCGAAAATGTTGCGTGCCATGCTGGAGTCCGTTGTCGCCGCCTGGCCGATCACGATATCACGTACGTGGATGCCTTCCTGCAAAGCGCCGCAGGTACCGGTGCGGAGAATCTTCTTTACGCCGTAATCCTTCACCAGCTCCGTAGCGTAAATCGCCATCGACGGCATTCCCATACCGCTGCCCTGGACGGAAACCCGGACGCCCTTGTAGGTCCCGGTGAAGCCCAGCATATTGCGGATATGGTTGTATTCCCGAACGTCTTGCATGAACGTCTCCGCGATGTGCTTTGCCCGGAGGGGATCGCCGGGCATCAGCACCCGGTACGCGACTTCGCCGGCTTTCGCGGCAATATTCCAACTCATGATAAAGCCTCCTTAACAAGAATATATTGCTATTATAGCGTTTCTCGTACAATTTTGAAAGAGGCGGCGGGAAAAACAACGGTTCCCTTTGCCCGGGAAACGTTGGCTTTGCCGGTTGTTTTTCTTATTTTTTCTATCGCCTTTATTTTTTCGACGGGAAAAGGTATAATGGAACGGAATGGAATCAAACAGCGGCCGTTTTCCGGCAGACTACTTAAACAAGAAGGTGCGAACGTGAAGATTTCCACACGGGGCAGGTACGCGCTGCGCCTTATGATCGACATTTCCCTCCACGGGGAAAACGCGCCGGTCCGCATCAAGGAAATTGCGCGGCGGCAGGGGATTTCCGAGAAATATCTGGAGCAGATTGTCTCGGTATTGAACAAGGCGGATTTCGTCCGCAGCAGTCGGGGGCCCCAGGGCGGCTACCGATTGGTGAAGAAGCCGGAGGACTACACTGTGGGCAGCATCCTGACGCTGATTGAGGGCAGCCTGGCGCCAGTCGCTTGTCTGGAAGGCGAAACGAATGACTGCCAGCGGCGGCTCCAGTGCCCGACATTGCGCCTTTGGGAGCGGATCAACGAGGCCGTGCAGGGCGTTGTGAATTCCGTCACGCTGGCGGACCTCGTCGCCTGGCAGACGGAAATGGGCGTGCCGGAATGAGCGCGTTCCGAAACTATCTTTCCAGCTACAGGTGATGGGATGCAGATAGAAGACGTTACGATGTTCCAGGTCATAAAGAAGGACATGGCGGCACTGGAGGATGAACTGCTCCGGGCCGTATCCTCTCCAGTGCCGCTTCTCCGGGAGATGGGGACGCACCTTGTCCGGTCGGGCGGAAAGCGGCTCCGTCCGGCGCTCTATCTGCTGGCGGCCCGTTCCGGTCCCGCTTTCGAGGAAGCGCGGATGATGCCGCTGGCGGTAGCGATTGAGATCATCCACATGGCCTCTTTGGTCCACGACGACGTGATTGACAGCGCCGATACGCGCCGGGGCTCACCTACCGCCAACGCCCGCTGGGGCAACCAGGTGGCAATCCTGGGCGGCGATTACCTTTTCGCCCAGGCGTTCACGCTGGTGTCCGGCCGCGGCTACGGTGAGGAAATCGCTGTTCGGCTGGCGGACCTGGTGCGGGAGCTTACCGCCGGCGAGATCCTGCAGGATTCCTCGTTATACCGGGCTGAACTCAGCGAAGCGGAGTATTACCAGCGAATCGAGAAGAAGACGGCTCATTTTCTGGCGATCTGCTGCGAGATCGGGGCGATTTCCGCCCAGGCGTCGGCGGCGGTGGCGCGGGGCCTTTACGAGTACGGCCACGCCATCGGCATGGCCTTCCAGCTCACCGATGATCTGCTCGACGTCACCGGCGACGCGGCGAAGCTGGGCAAGCCGGCGGGCCATGATATCCGGCAGGGCGTGGTGACGCTGCCGGTGATCCGGGCTCTCGACCAAAGCCCGAATCGGGCGGAGCTCGCGGCCATCGTGACCGACGAAGGAATGACCGACGCTATGGTGGCGCGGGCTTTGGCCATCGTCCGGGCCTCCGACGGCGTCGCCTACGCCCAGGCGAAAGCGGACGAATACCTGACGCAGGCCAAAGCGGTTCTGCCGGAGGCAATCCCCGAAGCGGTGCGTCGGGCCTTCATCAAAGCGGCTGACTACATCGGCCGGCGGGATTTCTGATTTTTCTTTAATACAGCCTGAAAGGAGACAACAATCTATGTTTGGTATTGGCGTACCGGAACTGGTACTCATCCTGATCATCGGTCTGGTGGTCTTCGGCCCGGGCAAGCTGCCCGAGGTCGGGCGCGCCATTGGCCGCAGCCTGAACGAGTTCAAGCGGGCTACCAGCGAAGTGACGGAGGCGGCGAAGGCCCCGGTCAAGGAAGCGGAGACGAAGCCGGGGGAAAAAGCGTGAAGCGGCACCGGGGAAATGAATGGAGAACCAGCCATGACGACCGGTAACGACAACGGGGAGCGGCTCCCGACCAGTGCCCCGGAGACGGCGCCGGCGGAGGAAACGGCCACGCCATCCCCCGAGGAGCGGGAGCCGGCGCCGGACCTTCCCATGTCCGATGAGGACGAGAACGTCGAGGGCAATATGTCGCTGGTTCGCCATCTGGAAGAGCTTCGGCAGCGCATCATCCGTTCCCTGATCGCCGTGGCCATCGGCGCCGCCGTATCCTATTACTTCATCGACGAGATTATGGCCTGGATCACGCTGCCGACGGGAAGGCTCTATTATCTGCAACCGGCGGAGGCGTTCTTCACCTATCTGAAAATCGCCTTTTTCGCCGGCTTTTTGCTGGCGCTGCCCGTTATATTCTACGAGGCCTGGAAGTTCGTACTGCCGGCGTTGACCGTCACGGAGCGCACCGTCATTGGCATCCTCGTGCCTTCGTCGGTGCTGCTCTTTTTCACCGGCCTGGCCTTCGCCTTCTTCCTGGCCCTGCCGGCGGCCATCAAATTCTTCGTCGGCTTCAGCACGGAAAACCTGCAGCCCATGTTCACGCTGCACCAGTATTTCGATTTCGTGTTGTCCTTCATCCTGCCCTTCGGCGTCGTCTTCGAGCTGCCGCTCATCATCATCGTCTTCGCCAGGCTCGGCTTCGTCGGCTCCGAGTTCCTGCGGAGCAAGCAACGCCTGGTCATCTTTCTGGCTTTCGTCATCGGCGCGATTGTCTCGCCGACGCCGGACATTTTCAACCAATCCATGATCGCTGTCCCCCTGATCCTGCTCTACGAGATCAGCTATCTGACAGTGCGTTTCGTCATGCGAAAATAGGAGGGAATTTTCATTGGCGTATAAAGATTTACGCGAATTCATCGCGGCCCTGGAAAAGCGCGGCTGGCTCAAGCGCATTTCGGCGGAGGTTGATGCCGAGCTGGAAATCACCGAAATCACCGACCGCGTTTCCAAGAAAACCGGCCCGGGAAACGTGGCCTTGCTCTTTGAGAACGTCAAAGGCTATCATATGCCCGTCCTGATGAACGCGTTCGGCAGCTATGAGCGAATGGCTCTGGCTCTCGGCGTGGAAAAGCTCGACAACATTGCGGAGGAGATACGAAATCTCCTCCGCTTGCCTTATATCTCCTTTTCTCACAAAATGGACCTGGTATCGCTGATCCCGATGGCGAAGAACGCCATCAATTTCCCCAAATACGTCAGCCACGCCCCCTGTCAGGAAGTCATCGAGCGGGACAATCCCTCGCTGGACGCCCTGCCCATCCTCAAATGCTGGCCCCAGGACGGCGGCCCCTTCGTGACGCTCCCCCTGGTATTCACCAAGAACCCGGCCACCGGCAAGCGCAATGTCGGCATGTACCGGCTGCAGAAATACGACAGCCGGACCACCGGAATGCACTGGCACATCCACAAGAACGGCGCCGAGAACTACCGCGACGCGAAAGAGCAGGGCTTCACGCGACTTGAGGCGGCGGCGGCCATCGGGGCCGACCCGGCGCTCATTTACGCCGCCACAGCGCCGCTGCCCCGGGACATCGACGAAATGGTCTTCGCCGGCTTTCTGCGCCATAAATCGGTGGAGCTCACGAAGTGCGTGACCGTGGATCTCGAGGTGCCGGCCACCAGCGAGATCGTGCTGGAAGGCTACGTCGATGTCAGCGAGCGCCGCCGCGAGGGCCCCTTCGGCGACCATACCGGTTACTATTCGCTGGCCGACGATTACCCGGTGTTCCATATCACCTGCATCACCCACCGCAGGAATCCCATTTACGCCGCCACCGTCGTCGGCCGGCCGCCGATGGAGGACTGCTATATCGCCAAGGCGACCGAGCGCATCTTCCTGCCCCTCCTGCAGCAGATGATTCCCGAAATCGTCGATATCAATCTGCCGCTCGCTGGTGTCTTTCACAACTGCGCCATGGTCTCCATCAGGAAATCCTACCCCCAGCAGGCGAAGAAGGTCATGCAGGCCATCTGGGGCATGGGGCAGATGATGTTCACGAAAATGATCATCGTCGTCGACGCCCATGTGGACGTGCAGGACGAGCAAGCTGTCTGGTGGCGCGTCTTCAACAACATCGACGCCCGGCAGGATCTGGTGCTGGTAGACGGCCCCCTCGACGTCCTTGACCACAGTTCGCCGCTGCCGAAGTGGGGCACGAAGCTCGGCATCGACGCCACCCGCTCCTGGCCGGAGGAAGGTCACACCCGGGAATGGCCGGACGAAATCGTAATGACCGACGAAATCAAAGAGCGCGTAACCAGGCGCTGGCAGGAATTTGGCCTGGATTAGGAACGATGGATTCGTCGTAAGGTCTCAATCAGTGGATAGGATCAGACGGACACGAAAAAAGGAGGCGGCAGCCATCAAGCGGAAAATCGAGGCGCATATCCGGAATATCGCCCTGCACCATACCATCTTCGACCTACCCTTCGCCTATATGGGGGCGTTCCTGGCGGCGGGCGGCGTGCCAAAGCTGTCAACGCTGCTCTGGATTACGCTGGCCATCACCGGCGCCCGGAGCGCGGCGCTGGCCATCGACAACCTGGTGGATTTGAAGTACGACAAGGTTCACCCGCGCTTCACCCGGCGGCCCATGGTTACCGGCGAGGTCACGAAGGAAGAAGCGGTTGGGCTCATCCTCGTGAGCCTTCTCGTCTGCCTTTTCGCGGTGGCAAAGCTGCCGCCCATCTGCCTGAAACTGCTGCCGCTGGCGGCGCTGCCCTTCATCGTCTATCCCTACATGAAGCGCTTCACCTTCGCCTGCCACGGCGTCCTCGGCGTCGCCATCGCCATGGCCCCCGCCGGCGGCTGGGTGGCGGTGCGGGGGACGATTGACTTCCCGATGGTGGTGCTGTGCCTCGCCGTCGGGATATGGATTGGCGCCTTCGACGCGGTCTATGGGGCGCAGGACGAAGCCTTCGACCGGGCCCACGGCCTGCACTCGCTGGCGACGGCCCTGGGCGCGCCCCAGGCGATGCGGCTGGCGAGCTACCTCCACGTCGTCTGCGTGGCCTGCTTCCTGCTGCTGGGCGTCCTCTGCGGCCTTCGCTGGCCCTACTACCTCGGCGTCCTGATCGCGGCGCTGACGCTCGTCTATCAGCATAGCATCGTCGCGCCCTATGACTTCAGCCGTCTGACGCAGGCGTATTTCATGCGCAACGGCATCGTCTCGGTGGCGATGTTCCTCTGCACTTGGTGGAGTTTGACGTAAAATAGCAACATTGCTATGTATTATTGCAAAAGAGGTGATGTCATGCCCTTTTGGCCAATGGTGTGGTTTATATTTTCAGCCCTTGCACTATGTTTTTCCGCAGCGGTATTTCAAGAATTGCGAAAAGTTGCAATAGCGTCCAATAAATATGAACAGTTCAAGACGGATATTTATCGATGCATCGGGTTTTGTGCCTTGTTTATTGCGTTTATATGGCATTTCGACTGGTTACCTACGCCTCTTAAGGCTGAAACACTGGAAAGCCTGTCATTCGTTGAGGGAACGGGTATCATTGTACACAAGAAAGGCGATTCAAATTTGGGGATTCAAACAGCTAGTGGCGAATGGTATGATTGGCCGGCTTTTGATTTCACCCTTTTCGGGAATAAAGATGATCCTTCTGTAACCCAAGTCGTAGAGCAGTCGGTGGGACATTCCATTCAAATTTGGTACAAGAAACAATTTCACAGATATGTCTATCAGTTTGTCTTGGAAGGGGATGTCATTTATTCTCTGCAGGAGGCAAACAGAAGCATTGAGCATTTTAACCGCTGGATTCCGACTAGTTCTTTGACCCTGTTTTCTTGTTATTTTTTAACAGTTTATCTTAAACTGAGGAATTTGCAAAACTTAGAGCCCAATAAAATCAAGGCATAGGAAAGAATAAAAAAGGACTTCACCCCTGAAACCTCGAATAATATAGGTGACCAAACCCAAAAACGAGGAGGATGAAGTCACTATGATTATTCGACAA
>JAEEGN010000198.1 GCA_016280345.1 Selenomonadaceae bacterium
ACCTGGTTGATGTTCACCGGCTCCTCGAAGCGCATTTCCATGATGGTGCCGCCGGTGAAGTCGATGCCGAAGTTGAATCCCTTGATGAACATGCAGATGATGCCGGGAATGATGACCAAAAGAGACAGGGCGTACCAGAGCTTGCGGCGCCCGACGATATCGAACTCACGCACGGCCCATCACCTCCCCGGATTTCTCGGGCTGGCTGGCGCCGAACACCGCGGGATTCTGGAAGATGTTCGCCCCGATCAGGAGCTTCAGCATATACTGGCTCAGGGAAATGGCCGTGATCATGCTGAGGACGACGCCCAGACCCAGCGTGATGGCGAAGCCCCGGATGGAGCCGGTGCCGAACATGAAGAGGACGATGGAGGCGATGATGGTGGTGATGTTCGAGTCGAAGATGGTGGTGAAGGCCCGCTTGAAGCCGGAATTCATCGCTGCCCGCAGCGTCTTGCCCGTCTTGTATTCTTCCTTGAAATGCTCGAAGATCAGCACGTTGGCGTCCACCGCCATGCCGATGGAGAGGATGATGCCCGCCACGCCCGGCAGCGTCAGCGTGGCGTCGAGGAATTTCAGCGCCGCCAGCAGCAGCAGCACGTAGGCCATGAGGCTGATGTCGGCGATGAAGCCGGAAAGCCGGTAGAAGAGCAGCATGAAGATGAGTACCGCGCCGATGCCGATAGTGAAGGCGAACTCGCTCTTGTCCTTGGAGTCCTGGCCCAGCGTCGGTCCCACGGTGCGGGTCTCGATGATGTTCACCTTGACGGGCAGGGCGCCGCTGCGGAGCAGGATGGCCAGGTTGTGGGCCTCTTCCAGCGTCCGGGAGCCGGTGATGACGGCTTTGCCGCCGGCGATGGGCTCCTTGACGTTCGGCGCCGTCAGCACTTCGCCGTCCAGCAGGATGGCGATGCGCTTGCCGACGTTTTTCGAGGTGAGGTCAAAGAATTTCTTGCCGCCCTCGTCACTGAACTCCAGGCCGACGAGGTTCTGGCCCTGCTGGTCCGTCTGTTCCCGGGCGTCCTTGAGGTCGGTGCCGGTGAGGACGGTGTGGCCGGCCTCGTCCTGGAATTCCAGCATGGCCGTCTTGCCGATGACGGAGATGGCCTTGTCCGGGTCCTTGATGCCCGGCAGCTCGACGATGACGCGGCGGGCGCCCTGGCGCTGGATGATGGGCTCCGTGAGGCCCAGCTCGTTGACGCGCTTTTCCATGATGCGCACGACGCGCTCCATGGCGTCGTCGTTGACCTTCGCTTCCGGCGTGTCCTCCGCCTCCAGCACGACGTGGGTGCCGCCCTGGAGGTCAAGGCCTTGCCGTATGGAGTGGGCCAGCGGCGAGACAAAGGCAAAGAATAAGCCGACGGTCGCCGCGACGACCGCCAGCAGCTTGATGAACTCCTGTTTCCTCAACACGTTCCTTCCTTTCCTGTGTATGAATGCAAATGTGGCTATTCGCCGGTTTCCGCCGCGGCGGTTTCCCCGCAGGGGTACGTGGCCGACAGCGTTTTGATTCCCGGGCCCGGCGGCGTCTCGGCGGCAATCCCAAGTACCACCACGGTCATATCGTCAGCCGCGGTCTCGTCGTCCAGATCCAGCGCGTACTCGACGATGCTCCGGGCGATGTAGTCCGCGTCCGACGCCGGGTTCTCCCGGACAATCGCCAGGATGCGCTCGAAGTCCAGCGGCGAACCGCCGCGCTTGTGCCCGGCGGCGGGAATGCCGTCGGTATAGGTGACCAGCAGCATACCCGGAGAAAAAGGCAGCTCGTAGAACTGCGATTTCAGATGGCGGTTGATGCCGATGGGGCTGGCCTCGTCGTCATAGACGGTCTCGTAATCCTCGGTCCAGACGATGACCGGGCAGTGCGCGTTGCGGCTGATGGCGACGGTCTCCGTTTCCAGGTCGGCGCTGAGAATCGTCAGCGTCGAGGATACCCGCCGCTCCACCATGTCGTAAAGCTGCTCGTGAACCGTCTTGGCGATGGCGCTGTCGGCGGCGCCGTCGGTGATGAGCTCCGTCGCCTTGTTGACGGCGAGACGGCTGATCTGGCGGGCGGCCTGGCCGCTGCCCTGCCCTTCCGCCAGGACCACGGAAACACCGCCCCGGGGCCGCTCGGCGATGCCGCAGTTGTCACCGGAAGTTTCCGCACCGTATTTCGGGATTCGGGCAATCCCAATCCTGATTTCCATGATGAATCACCTGCCGTTCAAAAAACAACGCGCTCTGGGGAAACGCCCGCTCCGCCGTGTCAGCGGCAGGCGATGATCTCGTTCTCGGTGATGATGGTACCGACTTTTTCGTCCCATTCCTGCAGCGGCACCTGGTCCACGAGCTGGCAGCTGTAAGCCAGCGCCAGGCGCGGCGCCTTGCCGGTCCGGGTCAGAAAATCGTCGTAATAGCCGCCGCCGATGCCCACGCGGGCTCCGTCGCGGCTGAACGCTACCCCCGGCACGATCACACAGTCGATTTCTTCGATGGGCACGATTTCCCGGGCCGATTCCTTCACCGTCATGATGTCGTATTCGCCCACTTCGAGGTCGGCGATGGACTTCAGCCGTACGGCCTCCATGCGGTGTACCCCCAGGATGTGGGGCAGACAGACCTTTTTCCCCATCGAAATCATCATCGTCAGGAGTTCCTCAGTGTGAACCTCTTCCTCCATGGCGGAGTAGGCGAAGACGCACTTCGCCGCCAGATATTCCGGCTGCTCCAGCAGCGTGTCCATGATGCGCTGGCTGTACTCGGCCCGTTGTTCCTTTGTCAGACCGCGTCGCGCGGCCAGCCCCTCCCGGCGCAAGTTGCGCTTGGCTTCTTTGATTTCTGCTTCGGTCATGGTCAAGACTCCTTCTGTTCTTCAATCTGGCGCTCTACCAGACGCTCCGACGGTCCCGGCGTTTCCTGCGCCGACTTGCCCTGGGACAGGTTGACGCTTACCGCGCTCCGCGCCGCTTTGATGACGACTTTCTCGGCAATCCTGAGCTCCAGGGTGTTGCCGTCCAGGCTCACGATTTCGCCGTACAGACCACCCAGCGTCAAGACTTTATTGCCCTTGTGCAGGTTCCTCAGCATGTCATCCCGCCGGGCTTTCTCCGCCTGCTGCGGACGGTATATCATGAAATAGAAAACCAGGAAAATGACCAAGAACATCAAAACCGGAGAATAGGCGGCGATATAAAGCCGCAATTCGTCGAATGACATAATGCCTCCGTTCCCGGGGCCACGGCCCCTTCATTTTCTGCTCCAAAAAAATTCTATTCGACAAAGATAGTCGATTTCCTCTATTTTTTCGAGGTCTTTTGGTAGTTCGACAGGAAATCGCGCCGGAAGTTGACGAAGCTGCCGTCCAGGATCGCCTGCCGCAACTGCCGCATGAATTCCTGCAAAAACCAGAGATTGTGCAGCGTCAGGAGCCGCAGGCCGAAAATCTCGCCCGCCCGCACCAGATGGCGGATGTAGGCGCGGGGGTAACCGCCGCGGCAGGCGTAGCAGCCACAGCCCTCCTCCAGCGGCCGGTGGTCGTGGGTGTAGTCGCTGTTCTTCATCACCAGCCGCCCCGTCCAGGTCATGGCCATGCCGTTCCGGGCCACGCGGGTCGGGAAAACGCAGTCGAACATATCGATGCCCCGGGCAACACCCTCCACCAGGCAGTCCGGCGTCCCGACGCCCATCAGGTAGCGGGGCTTGTCCGCCGGCAGCAACGCCGACGTCTGTTCCAGTACCTCATACATGAGTTCCGGCGGTTCGCCGACGCTGAGCCCGCCGACGGCGTAGCCCGGCAGGTCCATCCCGA
>JAEEGN010000199.1 GCA_016280345.1 Selenomonadaceae bacterium
GCCAGGTGCTGGCGGTGTCCGCCGCCCCGCCGAGGTCAATCTCGTTGCTTGCGTCACCGTTGTCACCGTCCACGATGGTGATGGAGTCCGAGCCCAGCCCGCCTCTGACCGTGGAGTTCTTGAACAGTTGCCGGATCGTGGCCCGGTCGTCGCCGTCCCCGAGGTCGATGATATTCCTGGGCTGCCCCTCTGAAGTCAGCAACAGATCCCCACCGACAAACAGCGTATCGTTGCCGCCGCCCAGGGAAATCTTGCCGTTCTTCACCCAGCCCGCCAGCGAGACGTTGTCGGCGCCGTCCCCGCTGGTGATGGTGCTGTCCTCGAAGGAAGCACCAGCATCATTTTTCCCAATCGTCAGCGTATTGGCCCCGCCGCCGAGAGAGATTCCGCTGTTGGACCCTACCCTGCTGTTCAGGGAAACGCTGTCGCTGCCGCCGCCCAGGGAGATGATGGCTTCGGACATGGAATAGCCCGCCCCGCCAATGACAACGGTATTGGCGCCGTCCCCGAGGTCGATGGTGCCTTTGTTCAGAGCGGTTTCCAGAGAAGCGATGTCGCTGCCCGTGCCGCCTGTTACTAAAACGTTAAATAAAGTGTGGTCGGATTCACCCCCGCTTCCTTTCCCGGCAATCAGGCGGTTGTTACCGTCACCGAGGGCGATGGATACCTTGGCGTTCGGATCTGCTGGGGCGCCCGCCCCGTGGGCGAGATGTATGGTGTCATTGCCCGCCCCGCCGCGAATGGTGACCTTTGCATATAAGGAAAAAAAGCTATTGACGCCCTCCGTATAAGCGCCGTTGACGGCAAGGGAATCGTCGCCCTCGCCGAGGTCGATTGTATAATTCCAAGACACGGCCTTATCAATAACGACGCTGTCGCTGCCGCCGCCGAGGGTCATGGTTTTGGGTTCATCAGTAATGCTGTGCACATTCCCGCTGATACTGACGTTATGATAGCTGGTTCCCCCTACAAGCGTCGGGAAATTGATGTCTGTTCTGCTAATGTCACCATTATATTTCGCCCAGCCGTCCTCATAAGTCCAAGCCATATCCATTCACTCCTTTCGCGGTTGCATTCGTTCCCGGCCGTCCCCGCCACCGGCGTCGTCTTCGCCCGGCGACGGAATTACCGGATACGCCCCTCCTGTGGACATTGCTCTGAACATGCGAAATCCTTCCTTCCTTAGTCTCCACGCCCCCGGCGGCTATGGCAAGAACCGTGGCGTTATGGATTGCGTTTGCATGAAGCAGGGGAGCCCGCCGAAGGCCGCGGCATGAAATCGTTACGGCGGTGGGCGCCCTTTTTCCCGCAACTGTCTGTTATCTGCGAATCCCGGCCCAAAATCAAGGGCTGACAAAACAGTGTCGGAAAACATCGTCAGGAATCCGTTTCCCTTGCCGCGTCCCGCCTCCGGAAAGGCGCGCCGCCGCAACCTCCACGCCACAGCCGGCGCCCCGCCCCGTCCGCGAACAAACAGACACATTTCACCATTGGTCATTATACGCCATTGGGTAATCCATTATCAATAGAAACATGGTGAATGGTCATAAAACTACCATTCACCATGTTTTGCCGGTGTCTTTTATGAATTGGGGATGGGATTATTCGAGGAAATTGTTCTCATACTGGAACCTGTTAGAAACATTCCGTTTCTTACAGGTTCTGCATGAGACGGCATTGGCACCGACAGGTGCCAATGCCGCGTGCGAAGCAGGCGCCATCGGATGGAATTTTTCCGTCCGATGTTAGTATCAACCCGAAAATTCCGTTCCATCCGGATTTTTCCCGAAGCCGGTCCGCGCTTACGGGGACAAGGAAATCCGGCGACAAAAAAGGGCGAAACAAAAAATTCGAAGTAAGGAATTCTTACTTCGATTTTTTGCGCGGCTCGTTTTCGATCGCCGCTATCCCATGTCGGGCAAGGGATGGAAGGGGATGGGGATGGGGGGGGAAGTGAACGAAATTGGAAGGGAAAAGGGGAGGGAAAGAGGGGCGCAAGGCATGGGGGAGGAAGCACGGGGGAAATCGTGAGGGAGGGGGGAGGAGCAGAGCCGTCACTTTAGATTTGCGTAAACCTTTATTTCTGGCCGTAGTAGGCGTTCTTGCCGTGCTTGCGGAGGTAATGGCGGTCGAGAAGAGACTGGCTGATGGGGGGGCGGGGGCCGCCGGCGAGGACCTCCGTATAGTACGCCATGCGGGCGGTTTCTTCGAGGATGACGGCTTTTTTGGCGGCGGCGACGGGGCTCCGCTCCCAGAGGAAGGGGCCGTGGGAGGCGACGAGGACCGCCGGGACCGCCATCGCGTCCCGCCCCCGGAAGGTCTCGGCGATGACCCGGCCGGTGTTCGCCTCGTAGTCGCTTTCAATCTCCCCGGCGGTCAGCGGCCGGGTGCAGGGAATTTCGCCGTAGAAATCGTCGGCGTGGGTGGTGCCGAGGGCGGGGATCGGACGGCAGGCCTGGGCCCAGGCGGCGGCGTAGCGGGAGTGGGTGTGGACGACGCCGCCGATGGCGGAATCCATCCGGTAGATGGCCAGGTGCGTCGCCGTGTCGGAGGACGGAGCCAGCGCCCCCTCTACCTTCCGCCCGGTCGCCAGTTCCACCACGGCCATATCCGGGGGCGTGAGGCGGTCATATTCGACGCCCGAGGGCTTGATGACGACGAAGCGCCGCTCCGGGTCGATGCCGGAGACGTTCCCCCAGGTGAAGGTCACGAGGCCGTAACGCGGCAGCATGAGATTCGCCGCCAGGACCTCTTCTTTCAATGATTCCAGCATGATGGTTCCTCCTTCGTCCGTTGGCTTTGGTCATGAAAAACGCCCGGCCCGCCCCGGAATGACCGGGGCCGCTGCCGGGCGTAGGCCGGAAAAACCGGCCGTTTTTTATTCGCCGGAGACCAGGCCGGCGCCTTGGGGCTGGGCGCTGAAGTCGGGGATTCGCGGATCGCCCTTGGCCATTTCGCCGATCAGGCGCTCGCGGTACTGGTCGAGGGGCATGGGGCGCGCGAAGTAAAATCCCTGGATGGCATCGCAGCCGATTTCCCGCAGGAAATCCACCTGGTCCTTCGTCTCCACGCCCTCGATGACGACGCCCATGTTGAGGTCGCGGGCCATGTTGACGATGTTCTTCATGATGACGGCCGCCCGGTGGGAGGTCTCGATGTCCTGTACGAAGCGCATGTCGATTTTCAGCACGTTCACCGGCGCGTTGCGGAGCATGCTCAGCGACGAGTAGCCGCTGCCGAAATCGTCCATGAGAATCTGGAAGCCCGCCTCCTGGAAGATATGGATGGCGTTCAGGATCTGCTGGGGATTGTCGGTATAGGCGCTCTCGGTGACCTCCATCTTGAACATCCAGGGCTCCAGGCTGTACTTTTTGAGCAGGCTCTGAATGAATGCCAGGAGGTCGGCGTCGTAGAAATTCAGCCGGGAGACGTTGACGGAAATCGGGATCACGCGGCCGTATTTCTTCTTTTCGCTGGACAGGAGCTTGCAGGCCTCCTCCCAGACGAAGCGGTCGAGGCGGACGATGAAGCCGTTGCGTTCGAAGAGCGGTACGAAGCGCGACGGCGGAATCATGTTGCTCAGGGGGTGGATCCAGCGCACCAGAGCCTCGCCGCTGATATCGCGTCCGTCCTTCAGGCTGTAGATGGGCTGGATGAAGATGCAGAACTGTCCTTCCTCCAGCGCGTACTCCATCTCCCGGAGGATCATCTGCTCCTCCAGGATCAGCGCCCGCATATCCTCGTCGTAGTTGGCGTAGCGCTTGTTGTAGTTGCCCTTGACCGTGTTCATGGCCATGTGGGCCCGGTCGCACATCTGGTCCACCGTCAGGAACACGTTGGAGACGGGATAGACGCCGGCATAGAACAGGATGTTGTGGCGGATGGCCAGCGATTGCACCGCGCCGTCCAGGCCCTGGATCAAGGCCTCCATGTTCAGGGAGTCAAGGGGAAGGCAGAGGGCGAAATGGTCAGCCTCCATGCGGCCGGCCAGGCCGTTGCCCTCGGCGACGTGCTGGAAATAGGCGCCGGCCGTCTTGAGGATCAGATTGCCGGTTTCCATGCCGAAAAGGTCGTTGATGATCTTGAAGTAGCTGATGTCGAGATAGATGATGGCGTAACGCGTGCCGGCGTCCCGCTGCAAGAGAGCCGACGCCTTGCGGCAGAAGCTCTCGCGGTCGTAGATGCCGGTCAGGGCGTCCTGCTCGATGAGGCGCTGCATTTCCACGATCTGCTGGTTCTGGGCGGTCTGCTCCACCTTGCGCCACTCGTTCTCCATGCGAGCCATGACGTTGCGGACACGCATGCGGACCACGGTGGGGCTGTATGGCTTCGAGATGAAGTCCGCGGCCCCCATCTCCATCGCCTTGACCTCGTTCTCACCCTCGGACTGGGCCGTGGTGGCGATGACCGGAATCGAGGAGAAGCGGGCGTCCCGCTTCATGTGGGACAGGAACTCGAAGCCGTCCATGATGGGCATGACGAGATCCAGCAGGATCACGTCGATCTTGTTCTCCATCATAAAGTCCAGCGCCTCGCGGCCGTTGCCCGCCTCGAAGATGGTGTAGTCGTTCTTGAAGAACTGCGCTAGGATGACGCGATTGATCTCCACATCATCGACAATCAGCATAGCGGCCTTTCCCGTTGTGTTTTCCATAGCGCTTCCCTCGCATCCTGTAGTACTGGCCTCGTATTTCAATGAATTCCGCAGGCGAATATCAATTTTGCAACAGCTTGAGGAGTTTCTTATCAAATGTCGCGATTTCCGCGCCCTTGACTTTATGATACCCATACAGGACACAATCGACAAAATCCAGATTACGCTCCCCGTATGTATCAAGCGCCAGATTCAGCACATCACGTTCCTGGCAGTGGACAAGCTCCAGAAAACCCTTGATGGTTCCGGCAATCGTATCGCGCTCCAGAGAATATACGCTTCTTAAAACATAGACGATTTCCGCGACAACTTCAATCGTAATGGCTGTGGTCCCCGATGCCAGGTATTGCTCGGCTTTGTCCGCCATTTCTACGTTGTCATTCAGCAGATACCGCAATACCAGGTTTGCATCAAGCAATACCATGTTTTTGTGCCACCGCCCGTTGCCATGCGCCCTTCTCCCTGGCCGCAAGAGCTGGATCGGCATATTGCGCCAGGGCGCCGCGCAGGCTATTCTTGCGAACGGCCGTCGCCGACTCCACGAAGTCATCCATGATCGTTATGATGACCCGTTGATTCGGCTTGGCAATCATCTTTTCCAATGGACGGACGGCTGTACCGTCGAAATATCCCTGAACCGCCAGCATATATAATCACTCTTCCTGACCGCGTCCTGTGAAATCGCCGCCCCAGGCGTGCGCCCGGAGCGGCGTGTCCGCTTCGCAACCAGGCGGTTCTCTTCCTTGGGCGTGGATAGAAACCCACACTCTACATTTTAGCATAGTCAAGGGAGATTTGCACCTGTTTTTGAAAAAATATGGAATTGGCTATAGGCGCGTCAGGGTTCCGGCAGGACCTCGCAAAGGGCCGTCTTCGCGAGCCGGATGGCGGTGTCGAGCTCCGGCTGGGTGATGTTGAGGGGCGGGTTGAAGTAAAGGACGTCGCCGATGGGGCGGAGCAGCAGGCCGTGGGCCAGGGCGTGGCGGTAAACCTCGTAGCCCAGGCGCCGCTTCGCGTCAAAGGGGGCTTTCGTCTTTTTGTCCGCCACCAGCTCGAAGGCGTGGATGAGGCCGATATGGCGCACTTCGCCGACGTTGGGATGGGGCAGGATTTCCTCCGCCATCCGTTGGGTGAGCCATTTGGCGTTCACCGCCGCGTTCTCGAAGACGGGCCGGGTGCGGAAGATATGCTGTACCGCCAGGGCCGCGGCGCAGGCCAGGGGGTTGCCGGCGTAGGTGTGGCTGTGGACGAAAGCCTTGCCCTCGCTGTAGTCGGCGTAAAAGGCGTCGTAGATCGTCTGGGTGGTGACGGTGACGGACATGGGCAGGTAGCCGCCGGTCAGCCCCTTGGAGATGGTCATGATGTCCGGCGAAATCTCCGCGTGGTCACAGGCGAACATTCGCCCGGTGCGGCCGAAGCCGGTGGCGATCTCGTCGGCGATCAGCAGCACGCCGGTCTCATCGCAGAGGCGGCGGAGCTTTCGGAGATAGAGCGGCGGATAGACGCGCATGCCGGCGCTGCCCTGGAGCAACGGTTCGACGATGATGGCGGCGGTTTCCTTCGCGTGTTTTTCAAAGGCTTCCTCCGCCTTCCGGAAGCACTCGCACCGGCAGTCCTCCCGCGTCCGGCCGTAGGGACAGCGGAAGCAGTCCGGCGCCTCGACGTGGATGTTGTCCATCATCATCGGCTGGTACATCCTGGCGTAGAGATCGAGACTGCCCACGGAAAGGGCGCCGATGGTCTCGCCGTGGTACCCCTCGGACAGGCACATGAAGCGCTGCCGTTCCGGGTGGCCGGTCTGGACGTGGTACTGGAAGGCGAGCTTCAGCGCCGCCTCGACCGCCGCCGAGCCGTTGTCGTTGAAGTGGAATTTCTTCAGTCCTTTGGGCACGATGCGGGCCAGCGCTTCCGCCAGCCGGATGGCCGCCTCGTTGGAGAAGTTGGCGAAGATGACGTGTTCCAGCTTGTCGATCTGCTCCTTCACCGCCTGGTTGATTTCCGGGTTGCAGTGGCCGAACAGGTTGCACCACCAGGAGCTGATGATGTCGAGGTATTTCTTGCCGTGGACGTCGTAGAGCCAGGCGCCCCGCGCCCGGGCAATCACCATCGGCGGCAGTTCCTCGTAGTCCTTCATCTGCGCCGCCGGGTGCCAGATGTACTGAAGGTCGCGCTGTTCCCAGTTTTCGTTTATCCTGTCCGTCATGCCGTTTCTCTCCTGTCAGAATGTGGTTTGCCGTTTCCGGGGTGAGCCCTTGTCAGGCATAGAGCGACGCCAGAAAACCGGCGTCGATGTCCAGTGTCCGGTCGCCCTGCCCGACGACGGCGATGACCGGGACGCCGGTGATGGCCTCGATCATCTGCCGGTTATCCTCCTCCATGGCGTTGCCGGGGTGCCAGTTGTTCAGCAGGACGCCGCGGACGGGAATCTCCCGGCGTCGCAGGTGTTCGATGGTCAGTACGGCGGAGTTGATGGTGCCAAGGCCGGCGTCGGCCACGACGAGCGTTCCCAGCCCCAGCCGGCTGACCAGGTCGTCGAGGATCACGTGCTGCGTCTCGTCCCAGCGCAGGGGGCAGATGATGCCGCCGCTGCCTTCCATCGTCAGGTAGTCGTACTTCGCCAGCGCCCGGCGGAAATCCGCCTCCACCCGGTCGAAGTCGATGGGCCGGTTGTTCCAGCGGGCGGCCAGATGCGGCGACACCGCTTCTTTATAAATGTAAGAGACGAGGTTTTCCGTCGCTTCGCCGAGGCCGGCGACCTCGTTCACCCAGAGGGCGTCGCCCGGCAGGAGCTCGCCCGCTTCGCCGGTCTCGGCGCCGCTGATGGCCGCCTTGTAGTAACCGGCGGCGAGGCCGGCGTCCCGCAGCCGCTTGACGACCAGCGCCGTCACGTAGGTCTTGCCGACGTCGGTTCCGGTGCCGGTGATGAAAATGCCTTTTCCCATACGCTCACGCTTCTTTCATCTGATAGGGGGCCGCTTCCCGCGTCTCGACCCAAATGCCGGCCCGGGCGCACTTCACCGCCGCCTGGGCCGCCGCCAGGCAGAGCAGGAAATCCGGCACCACCTGCAGGATGCCGCAGTAGAGCACCACCCACCAGACCGATACCGGGGCGTCGATGACGTAGTTGGAAACGGCGTAGAAATACACGAGGCCGAAGGCGTAGACGACGGCCATGCCGACGGCGTTCACCGCCAGCAGATAGCGAAAGCCGGGCGATTCCCGCCGCCGCGCCGCCCAGCCGCAGAACCAGGCCTGGACCACGAAACCCAGCAGGTAGCCGAAGGTCGGCTGCAGCACGTAGCCCGGTCCGCCCCCCGAAGCAAAGACCGGAACCCCCAGCAGCCCCAGCAGGATATAGACGAGAACCGCCGTCGCCCCCAGCCGCGGCCCGAGAAGAAGCCCCGCCAGCAGCGTGAACATGAACTGCAGCGTATAGACGTCGGAGCCCACCGGGATGCGGACGAAGGCGCCCACCGCCACCAGCGCCACGAACAACGCGCAGAGGATCATTTCCCGAAGAGAAAGCTGCGCCATGAAAATCCCTCCCCATAAAGTGTAAAACTGCTTTCCTAAGAATACGCCTGCCGGAAGGAAATGTCAACCAGGAAAAACACACGGTTAACGCAAAGGGGCGCGGCGGTGTCCGGCGCCTGTCACGGCGCGGTTTCCGGACCGCGGTGAAGATGATTTGCCAGCGGCGCGTTTCCGTGATAAGATAAGGGAAGAATCCGGGAGCGCCGCCGGGGAAAACCGGGCCTCCCAAAAAAGCGAGGAATCGACATGAACGAATGGAAGCATACCCTGGGCGCGGCGGTTCTGGCCGCGAGCCTGCTGACGGGAGGCGTGGCCTTCGCCGAGGGCGAGGAAGAGACGCCGGCCGTGGAGACTGCCGTGGAGACTGCCGCGGCGACAGCCGAGGCCGCAGAAGCGACACCCGAGACCGCGGAAACGGCGGCGGAGGCTGCCGCCGAGACGGAGACGGCGGCGGAAGAGGCGGCGCCGATGGTCGGCCTGCCCAATCCTTACATCGAATATCCCGACGTTCCGGCACTGGAGCGGGCCATCGGTTTCCCGGTGCTCTATCTGCCCAGCAATTTCTATGCCCTCTATCACCCGGCGGTCCATGCGTTCGCCATCGCCGGACAAGTGGCGGACCTGCGTTTCCAGAGCAAGGCGGACGACAGCACCATCACGCTCCGCACGGCGCTTTTCGAGCGCGTCCGCACGAAGGATATCAGCGGCTATCACGGCGTCGAGTGGACGACGCAGCACGGTGGCGACGTGAAGCGTAAAAAGGTGGACGTGGCCGTGACCGAAAACGGGACGCGAATCGTGCGCTGGAGCGCCGGCCGATTCGTCTTCGCGCTTTCCGTCACCGGCTTCGATGAGAATGCCTTCAAGCCGGTGCTGAAGAACTTCGTCGTGGTGGCGGACCGCTTCGCGCACAAGTACCGCAACTTCACGCTGAACAAGCCGAAAAAGAAGAACGAGGCCGATTCTTCCGCCGCCGGACAGGCCGCGGAACAGGCCGCCGGGCAGGCCGCGGAACAGGCCGCGGCGCCGGACAAACCCCAGGAGGGAACGCCCGCCGCTGAGCCCGCGAAATGACGCAAAAAAAGGACGCCGCGATTGTTTGCGGCGTCCTTTTGCGTGACGACGTCATTTGCATTGGTAGAAGGGCGTCTTGTTGACCTTCTTGATCTTGTACTTTTTGGGAAAGGCCTCCACCAGCTGCACCAGCTTCTTGAAGCCGTAAGTCCGGACGTCGAAGTCCGGCTTGACGCGCTTGATGTAAGTACCGGCCATGCCAAGATTGGTGAAACCGTCGTCGTCGGAATACTGCTCGCCCGCGATGTGGAGGAGATGGTGGATGCGCTTGATGTCGTTGTCCCGCGGCACGTCGGCGGCGTTTTTCCGGCTCCGGGAGGATTTCCCGGCGGAAGCGGTTTTCCCGCCTTTGCCGGCGGCGGTTGCCTCTTCCTCGCCGCCAGGCTCGTCCTCGCCGCCGCCGGCCTTCGGCTCGCCCAGGTTCTCCAGGAAGATGAAGGTGTCGCAGCTGTTGCGGAAGGCCTCCGGCGTCGTGGTCTTGCCCACGCCCATGACGTAGACGCCCGACTCCCGCAGATGGATGGCCAGCGGCGTGAAATCGCTGTCGCTCGATACGATGACGAAAGCATCATAGATATTGCGGTGCAGCAGCGTGATCGTGTCGATGACCAGCGCCATGTCGGTGGCGTTCTTGCCCACCGTGTAGTCGAATTGCTGCTCGGCCTTGATGGCAAGCCGGTTCAGCTCGTCCTCCCAGTGCTTGAGCGTCTCCTTGTGCCAGTTGCCGTAGGCCCGCTTCACCACAATGCGGCCCCAGGTCGATATCTCCTGCAGCACCGGCTCCAGCTTGGAAAGCTGGGTGTTGTCAGCGTCGATGAGGACGGCAATCTTTTCCAGTAGTTCCAAGCACGTGTCCCTCCTTCCCCGCGACGGTCCTCACTTCGAATCCTTCTTCTTCAGGAACTCGTCCTTGAGCAGGCGGGTGATCTTCTCCCGGGTGCTCTCGTTTTCCAGGTCCTCTACGGTGAGCTCGCCGTTGAAGAGTTTTTCCATCAGTTCGATATAGGCCCGGCCCATGCCCCAGGTCAGTGCCGCCGCCGTGCCGCCGCTGATGGTGCCGCCGACCACCGTGCCCACGCCGGGGATCAGCTTCAGCAGATTCGCCACCACGGTCCGGCCCACCACCGTCGCGCCGGCGATGCCCAGGAAGGAGCTGGCGACGCTGGCCGCCAGACTCCGGGTGAGATTGATGCCATAGACGTTGGTGATGCGGATGAACATGCTGGCTTGGATGGGCGCCAAGATGGCCGCGTCGGACATCGGCAGGGGATTGTAGCCGGCGCCGAAGGCCATGGTCACCGTTTGTTTGATGATCGCCTCCGCCGCCACGCGCTTCAAGACCAGCGAGGCCCGCTGCGCGTTGGCCCAGGCCCGGCGGGCCGACTCCGGCAGCACTTCCAGCGTCGCCTGCACCAGCTCGTCCACACCGTAGGGCGCCATGCGGAAATCGTCGTCGGCGTAAGCCTCCGCCAGCACCAGGCAGATCTTCTTCACCGGCAGGTTGAAGGTCTGGATGGCCGAGCGGAATTCCCGGGCGTGCTTCTTGAGATAGGCCTTGGTGATGACCAGAAATACCGGCAGCTCGCACTCCGTCGCCATCGTTCGCACGAATTCCTGCTCCGCCGGCTCGAAGCGATCGGAATCCGACTGGACGCAGTACCAGAGGCAGTGGATGAAGTCGTCCGGCTTGCCGGTCTGGATTTTCTCCTCCACCAGCGTCCGTATCTCGTCGATGGACTGCTTCTTCCGGTCTTCGTCCAGCTCCAGCCCCACGGTGTCGTAGATGCGGATGGGAACGCCCTTCTTCTCGATGCACTTCAGGCTTTTCGTCACCGGCTCACCCATGCCGGTGGCCGCGAGACGCTCCCGGAAAGCGGCGTTGATCAGCGTGCTCTTGCCGACGCCCGTCTTGCCGGCGATGATGATGTTGGCATGGCCCAGACCGTTGAAGTCGTCCTGGAATTCCCTGACCATCATGCGGATCAGCTCCTCGGCGTTGGTGTAATCAATGGCCCCGTATTTCTCCCTGAGCTCGTCCGTCGTCATCGGTTTATCCATAATCGTATTTCCCCTCCATTATCTGCATCTGGTTATTCCTGACGATATTATATCATTTTCCCCCCGGTTCCTTCAACCATTTGGCTAATAGAATATATCTTATTTGAATCGCTTATAATTAACAGTTTTATTACGTGGTTTCCTCGTTTTTGCCGTACCGGGAGAAAGGCGGGTTTTCCGCCATGGCCCGGCGATTCTGTTCCCGGAAAGGACGCTGCCCTCATGAAGAAATCTTCCCTCGCCGCCATCACGGCGCCCCTGCTCCGCTGGTTTGCGGCCCGAAAGCGGCCGCTGCCCTGGCGGGACGATCCTCGCCCCTATTACGTCTGGGTGTCGGAAATCATGCTTCAGCAGACGCGGGTAGCCGCCGTCCTGCCCTATTTCGACCGCTTCATCGCCGCTTTGCCGGACGTGGCAGCGCTGGCAGCGGCGGACGACGACCGGCTGATGAAGCTCTGGGAGGGGCTGGGCTACTACAGCCGGGCCCGCAACCTGAAAAAAGCGGCGCAAATCGTCATGGCGGAATATGGCGGCGTCCTGCCGGCGGAGGCAGCGGCGCTCCGGAAACTTCCCGGCATCGGCCGCTACACCGCCGGGGCTGTCAGCTCCATCGCCCACGGCCGCCGCGTCCCCGCCGTGGACGGCAACGTCCTCAGGGTCATCGCCCGGCTGACTGGCGACGGGCGCGACGTCATGCAGGAAACAACGCGGCGCGCCATCGAGGCGGCGGTAGGCGAAATCATCCCGGCGGACGCCGCCGCCTTCAATCAGGCGCTGATGGAACTCGGCGCCCTCGTCTGCCTGCCCCGGGGCGCCGCCCGCTGCGAAGCCTGCCCCCTGACGTCCCTTTGCGCTGCCCGGCGGGATGACCGGGTGGCGACGCTGCCCGTCAAAGCGCCGAAAAAAGAACGCCGCGTCGAAGCGCGGACAGTGCTTTGGATCGAGGGGCCGGAAGGAATTGCCGTGTGCCGGCGGCCGCCCCGGGGGCTGCTGGCGGGCCTTTGGGAGCTTCCCAACCTGGCCGGCCATCTGACGCGGCCGGAGGTGCTGGCGCTGGCGAAAGCGATGGGGTGGCCGGTCCGAAGCCTCGGGAAACTCCCCGCCGCCCGCCACGTCTTCACCCATATCGAGTGGCACCTCATCGGCTGGCGCCTTCGCCTCAAAGACGGCGCCGTCAACCCGCCCGCCGCCGACGGCGCATCTCCCCTGCCGCCTATTGTCTGGGCCGCCCCCGGGGAACTGAAAACCCGCTACGGCATCCCCGCCGCTTTCCGCTGCTTTTTCCCGGCGGAGGGATAGGCTGCGCGCGTTCGGGGCGGCTGCATGCAGGACGCCCGGAACAACGCCCGTGCGTATCATGGTTCGCATACGATACCGGCAACCGGAGATCGTATGCGATACAACAGGGCAAATCTGTAAGTAGGAAGCGTTTTTTACGGATACGGAAGAAACCGATGAAAGAAGGCCATTCAAAAGGCAACGCGACTGACATCACTTACGGCGCTCCTTTTCACAATCCTGGCACGCCGGGGCGATGAAGGCGAAAGAGATGAAGCGCGGGAAACGAAAAGCACGACGGCGCAGAGAAATCGCGGCGAGGCCGGAAAAGAAGTCATGACCGGGCGGGAAAAACCCGGGTACGGGAAACAGACATAAGGAAAAGGAGCGGTCTCGCCAAGGACCGCTCCTTTTCGTTTGCCTGGGAACCATTTGGCGCCGCCGAAAGCGAGGCGTTGTTGTCATCGCGGTTCGGGGCGCTTTCGTTGCCGGGGAAAGACGTTGCCGTTCTTTTCCGGCGCGTTTCCTGCCCGTTTTGCCGGGCGGCGCGTCAGCCTTTTCTGATTCTGGCCACGGCTTTCTCGGTGTCCTCGCGGCCGCCGAAGGCGGTGAGGCGGAAGTAGCCTTCGCCGCAGGGGCCGAAACCGGAGCCGGGGGTGCCGACGACGTTCTTCTCCTGGAGTAGATAGTCGAAGAATTCCCAGGAGGTCATGTCCTCCGGCGTCCTGAGCCAGATGTAGGGGGCGTTGACGCCACCGTAGACCGTGTAGCCGGCGGCGGCGAGGCCCTCGCGGATGATGCGGGCGTTTTCCATGTAGTAGGCGATGTTTTCCCGAACCTGTTCCTGGCCTTCGTCGGTGTAAATGGCGGCGGCGCCCCGCTGGACGATGTAGGCGGTGCCGTTGAACTTCGTCGAGTGGCGGCGGTTCCAGAGGGCGTTCAGCGGGTGACGGGAGCCGTCCTTCGCTTTCGCCGTCACCGTCTTGGGGACGACGGTGTAGCCGCAGCGGGTGCCGGTGAAGCCGGCCGTCTTGGAGAAGGAGCGGAATTCGATGGCGACCTCGCGGGCCCCCTCGATCTCGTAGATGGAGTGCGGGACGTCGGGCTCGGTGATATAGGCGGCGTAAGCGGCGTCAAAGAGAATCACGGCGTCGTTCTCCCGGGCGTAAGCCACCCATTTCGCCAGCTCCGCCCGGGACAGGGTGGTGCCGGTAGGGTTGTTGGGGCAGCAGAGGTAGATCATGTCGGCCCGCGTTTCGGGCAGCGCCGGGGCGAAGCCGTTCTCCGCCGTGGAGGGGAGATAGACGACGCCGGCGAAGCGTCCGTCCGGCCCGAGAGCGCCGGTCCGGCCCGCCATGACGTTGGTGTCGAGGTAGACGGGATAGACGGGGTCGGTGATGGCGACTACGTTATCGACGGCGAAGATTTCCTGGATGTTGCCGCAGTCGCTCTTGGAGCCGTCGCTGACGAAGACCTCGTCGGCCTCCACCGTGAGACCGCATTTCTTGTAGTTGTGATTGATGATGGCGTTGATGAGGAAGTCGTAGCCCTGCTCGGGACCGTAGCCGCGGAAGGTCTCCCGGTGTCCCAGTTCCGCCGCCGCCTGCCGCATGGCTTCGACGGAGGCCGCGGGCAGCGGCAGGGTCACGTCGCCGATGCCGAGACGGATGACGTCCGCCGCCGGGTGCGTGTTCCGATAGGCCACCACGCGCCGCGCCACCTCGGCGAAAAGGTAGTTCCCCGGCAGCTTGAAATAATTCTCATTGATATACGCCATGCGCTCCACTCTCCAATATGATGATTTAGACATGGGAATTATATCATCACTGTCAAAAAAAGAAAAGCCGCCGGCTTATTTTTCCGCCGCATATTCCTTGTATTGTGCGGATTTATGGTTTATAATATTCACGGAAAGACGCGACCTCTTTTTCAAAGATGAAGAAACTGCCGGACGTTTTCAAAAAACGACTCCCAGGCGGTTTTTTCCGTGTCTTCTGATTCCGGTGGGAAGAATCATTCTCGTGAAAGGAGGTGAGAAAAAATGCTTGACCGGGTTCTTCGTTTCTTCATTTCCGCATTCATGGCGCTGGCCGGCGCGACGCTGATGCACCTGGCAAGCCCGATGCTGACGCAGTTCATCGGCACGGAAATCCTGAAGATGGACATGGGGATTTTCCGCATGACGCTGATGAACCTCGTCTGTATCTTGGTGGGCACAGCCTTGGGATTGGCGGTCGGACGCCTTACGGCGCCGTTTTTCATCGCTGCTTTGAAGCGGTTTTCGGCCTGGGTGGAAGGGCAGCTCAACAAGATGCCGATCCACGACGTCATCGCCGGAGCCGTCGGGCTCGCGATCGGACTCATACTGGCCGCTCTTTTGGGCGCGGCTTTTTCCGGTATCCCTATTGTTGGCAATTATATTCCCGTGGTATTCAGCATCGTCTTTGGCTATCTGGGTATCCGCATCACGATGACGAAGCGAGAGGACATCGCGGGCCTGTTTGACTTCGTGCCGCGGCTTCTGCGCGATCTCGCCCGGGCACGGGAGCCCAAGGATGAGCCGCAGCCCCTGCCCGCAGCGGAGACGGCGGTGCCGGCGCCGGTGACCGACAAGCGATACAAGCTCCTCGATACCAGCGTCATCATCGACGGCCGCATCGCCGATATCATCGACTCCGGCTTCGTTGAAGGGACGCTTTTGATTCCGGTGTTCGTGCTGGAGGAGCTCCAGCATATCGCCGATTCCTCCGATCTCCTGAAGCGCACCCGGGGGCGCCGGGGTCTCGACATCCTGCAGAAGATCCGCTCGGCTTCGAGAGTTGAGGTGGAGATCAGCAGCCAGGATTTCGACGACGTTTCCGAGGTGGACTCGAAACTGGTGCGTCTGGGGCAGCTCGTCGGCGGCAAGATCATCACCAATGATTTCAATCTCAACAAGGTTTCCGAGCTCCGGGGCGTTCCGGTGCTCAACATCAACGAGCTGGCCAACGCGGTGAAGCCGGTGGTGATTCCCGGCGAATCCATGCGGGTTACCGTGGTAAAGGACGGCAAGGAGCAGGGACAGGGGGTCGCCTACCTCGACGACGGTACGATGATCGTCATTGAGAACGGCCACCGCTACCTGAACGCCACCATCGACGTCGAGGTGACGTCGGCGCTCCAGACGGCGGCGGGGCGGATGATTTTCGCCAAACCGCGCAAGGGCTGACGTCACCCGCACTTTGACTGACATGCCATCGGCGTGGGGAAACGGCGCCGCCAAAAACGCTGCCGCCGTTTCCCTATGCCGAAGGGCTTTTGCTGGAAGGAGACAGCTATGGTTTCCGTGATCTTTCCCGCGGCCGGGCAAGCCAAGCGGCTGAAGGCCGGCGTCAGCGTCAACAAGGCGCTCCTGACGCTGGCCGGAAAGCCGATGCTGGTCTGGACGCTGTTGAAGTTCTCGTCCCTCGACGAGGTCGGCGAGCTCATCGCCGTCGTGCCGGAAGACGAGGTGGAATTCGTGGAGCGTTTGCTCGCCAGGGTGCCGAAGCTGAAGCCGGTAAAGGTCGTGGCCGGCGGCGCCGAGCGGCAGTTTTCCGTGGCCAACGGTCTGAAGGCCGTATCGACGGAGGCGGAACTCGTCCTCGTCCACGACGCGGCCCGGCCGCTGGTGGCGACGGCCACCATCGGGCGCGTCATCGCCGGGGCGCGGGTGACCGGGGCGGCCATCCCCGGCGTGCCGGAGAAGAACACCATCAAGGTCGTGAATTCGGACGGCATGGTCGAGTCCACGCCGGACCGGGCTAAGTTATGGGAAATCCAGACGCCCCAGGGGTTTCACCGCCGGGTGCTGATGGAAGCCTACCTTGCGGCCATGCGGGACGGTTTCGTCGGCACCGACGACGCCAGCCTCGTGGAGCGGATCGGCCATCCGGTGCAGGTGGTGGACGGCGACAACTGGAATTTCAAGGTCACGACGCCGGAGGACCTGGCAGCGGCGGAGTCGTTCCTGAAGAACGATCTGGCCGTGCGGGCGAAGGAAGGCGTCAGCGCCGCCGCCGATCTGGTGGCGGACAAGGTCGGAGAGATGAAACGCCAATTGGAGGAATTGCGCAAATGACAGGAAACGGCGCTTCGACGCGCTTCGGCATGGGCTATGACGTGCACCGCCTGGTGGCGGGGCGCCGCCTGATCCTCGGCGGCGTCGACGTTCCCCATGAGAAAGGGCTGTTGGGCCATTCGGACGCCGACGTGCTGCTTCACGCCGTCATGGACGCCCTGCTGGGCGCGGCGGCGCTAGGTGACATCGGCCGCCATTTCCCCGACACCGATCCGCAGTGGGAGGGGGCCGACAGCCGGAAGCTTCTGGCGCACGTCGCCGGTTTGCTGCGGGCGGAGGGTTACGCCGTCGGCAACGTGGACGCGGTCATCGTGGCTCAGGCGCCGAAGCTGGCGCCCTATATCGGGGCGATGCGGGACAACATCGCCGAAACCCTCGGCGTCGCGCCCGGACAGGTCAACGTCAAGGCGACCACCGAGGAACGCCTGGGCTTCACCGGCAGCGGCGAAGGCATGTCCGCCTATGCGGTCTGCGGCATCGTGAAATGAAGCGGCGGCGCCGGCGCGGCTCACAGCGCGCCAATCGGGCGCCTTGATTTGCCGGCAGCATGGAAAAAGGAGGGGACCCCTATGGCAAAGAAAATCGCAGCAATCGTCCTGCTGCTGATCATCATCCTCGGCGGCTTCGGCGTCTGGCATTTCGGCTATCGCACGAAGACGCCCATGTACTCCCTGGGACTTATCCAGAAGGCGGTCGAGAATCACGACACGATTACCTTCCGCCAGCACGTTGACCTCGACAGCATCCTGTCGCGCAGCGTGGACGACATCATCGCCTTCGCCGGCAAGGATCCGACGGCACCGGAGCTCGAGTCGGAACTGGGGCAGAGCATCTTCGCCGCCCTCAAGCCGGCCATCGTCAACGGACTGAAGATGAGCATCCTGGAATCGGTGGAGAAGGGCAAGAACCCAACCGCCGACGGCAAGAGCGGGACCCAGGCCGCCGATCCCGGCGAGATCGCCCGGCGGGCCGGCCTCAGGGACGTCACCTTCCGCGGGATCACCGCGACCCGGGAGCAGGGCGACGAGGCACTGGCCGGCGTCAGGATCAGCGAGCCGGACATCGGCGACTACGTGCTGAACCTCCGGATGAAGCGCCTGGAGGACAAGACCTGGAAGATTACGGAGATCATGAACCTCAAGGACTACCTGATCGACCTCGACAAGGCCCGGAAGGAAGCCCAGCGGCAGTACCTGGCGAATACCCTGCCCATCATCGGGAAGTTCGACGAGGAATTCAACGCCATCGCCACCGCTTCCCCGGTCGCCTCGGTGGAGAACATCACCCGGCGCATCGAGAACCGCAGAGCGCTGGCGGCGGAGCTCCAGAAGGTCGCCGTCCCGCCGGCGGCCCGGGAAATCGCGTCCCTGCGCGAGGAACTGCTGAACGCCACCATCGACTATCTGTCCGACATTCGCCAGAACTTCAGCGGCGACAATTCCCTCAAGGTCATGCAGCGGGCCCGGGAAGCCCGTACCCGCGCCACCGCGCTGGAAAACGATCTCCAGCGCCTCGAGGAGACCATCCGCCCGAAGGAACCCTGACGCGGCCATCAAGACAACGTGCCTGCGCCCCCGTCTTTTCCGGGGGCGTTTTCCATTGCCGGAAAACGCCTTGAACAACGCGAAAAAGAAAAAATGTCAAAAAATCAAAAAAACCTCTTGATTTTTTCCCGGAAAGCGATTATTATATGGACTGTGAGTTAGCACTCGTCGCCTGGGAGTGCTAACAAAGAAGATCTCAATGTGTAGGAGGAAGATAAAAATGATTAAGCCTTTGGGTGAAAGGGTTGTAGTGAAGGTTTCCGAGCAGGACATGAAGACGGCCAGCGGCATCGTGCTGCCGGATACGGCCAAGGAGAAGCCGCAGGAGGGCAAGGTCATCGCCGTCGGCGAGGGCAAGATGCTGGAGAGCGGCAAGCTGGCTCCGATGGTGGTCAAGAAGGGCGACAAGGTCCTCTTCGCCAAGTATTCGGGCAACGAGGTCAAGGTGGACGGAGAGGATTACCTGATCATCCGCCAGAGCGACATTCTCGCGATCATCTGAATCTGACGACGGACGCCGGGCCCGCTTCGGGCAGGCGAAATCATAACCGAGAAAAACAAGCTGAAAATGGAGGTTCTTTGATATGGCAAAGCAGATCTTATTTGGTGAGGAAGCCCGCCGCGCGCTGGAGAGAGGCGTGGACGCGCTGGCGAACGCGGTAAAGGTAACTCTCGGCCCCAAGGGCCGCAACGTGGTGCTCGACAAGAAGTTCGGCGCCCCGACCATCACCAACGACGGCGTCACCATCGCCCGCGACATCGAGCTCGAGGACGCTTTCGAGAATATGGGCGCGCAGCTCGTGAAGGAAGTCGCCACCAAGACGAACGACGTGGCCGGTGACGGCACCACGACGGCGACGCTGCTGGCGCAGGCCATGGTCCATGAGGGCATGCGCAACGTGGCTGCCGGCGCCAATCCGATGGTCGTCAAGAAGGGCATCGAGATGGCGGTGGAGAAGCTCGTCGAGGAAATCAAGAAAAAGGCCAAGAAGGTCAAGGGCGACGATGTGGCGCAGGTGGCGACGATCTCGTCCTCCGACGAGATGATCGGCAAGCTGATTGCCGACGCCATGGAGAAGGTCGGCAAGGACGGCGTCATCACCTCCGAGGAGTCCAAGACGATGAAGACCGAGCTCAAGGTCGTCGAGGGCATGCAGTTCGACCGCGGCTATATCTCCCCCTACATGGTCACCGATACCGACAAGATGGAGGCCGTGCTGAAGGATCCGTACATCCTGATCACCGACCGCAAGATTTCCACGATCTCCGACATCCTGCCGATCCTCGAGGAAGTCGTCAAGCAGGGCAAGGAACTCGTCATCATCGCCGAGGATCTCGACGGCGAGGCGCTGGCGACGCTGGTCGTCAACAAGCTCCGCGGCACCTTCAAGGCGCTGGCGGTGAAGGCGCCGGGCTTCGGCGACCGCCGCAAGGCCATGCTGGAGGATATCGCCATCCTGACCGGCGGCAGCGTCATCAGCGAGGAGATCGGCCGCAAGCTGGACAGCGTCACCATCGCTGACCTCGGCCATGCCGGACAGGTCCGCGCCTCGAAGGACGAGACCACCATTGTGGACGGCGCCGGCAACAAGAAGGAAATCGCGGCCCGCGTCGAGCAGATCAAGAAGCAGATTGCCGAGACCACGTCCGACTTCGACAAGGAGAAGCTCCAGGAGCGCCTGGCGAAGCTGGCCGGCGGTGTTGCCGTCATCGAGATCGGCGCCGCCACCGAGGTCGAGATGAAAGAGAAGAAGCTGCGCATCGAGGACGCGCTGAACGCGACCCGCGCCGCGGTCGAGGAAGGCATCGTCGCCGGCGGCGGCACCACCTTCGTCGATATCCTGCCGTCCCTTGACAAGCTCAAGGCCGAGGGCGACGTCAAGACGGGCGTTTCCATCGTCCGCCGCGCCATCGAGGAGCCGGTCCGCCAGATTGCGAACAACGCCGGCCTCGAGGGTTCCGTGGTCGTCGAGAAGGTCAAGAAGGAAGGCGACGGCAAGGGCTTCAACGCGCTGACCGGCGAATACGTCGATATGATCGAGGCCGGCATCGTCGATCCGGCGAAGGTCGTGCGCTCCGCGCTGCAGAACGCCGCCAGCATCGCCGCCATGGTCCTGACCACCGAGACGCTGGTCGCCGACAAGCCGGAGAAGAATCCGCCGGCGATGCCGGGTGCCGGCGGAATGGGCGGCGGCATGCCGGGTATGATGTAAGACAGGGAAAGCCCCTTCCGTAAAAATCTGCAAAAAAAGAACCGCCGTCCGGCGTAAAACCGGGCGGCGGTTTTTTGTGCGCCGCGGGACAGGCGAAAGAGCGGCGGGCCGTGTCCGTGGAACGCGAACGAAAAGAAACGCACGTCAAAACGACGCAAACTTTTCGATATCAGGGAAAGTATCGGACCGTTGGGTATTTGCCGGGCGCACGAAAAAGGGCCGCCGCCTGGGGATTTGCTTTCATGCGGCGGCCCTTGCCTTTGGTATACTGTTGGTTTCGCGCCCGCCCGGAGCCGTTGGGGAGGGCGGAAGCGTATCAGGCGAGGTCGATGGAGTGGATGCCTTCGTCGCGCATGAATTTCGCCAGCTTCTTCACGTCGCGCATGAGGTCGTTGTAGTTCTCCGGCGTCAGGGACTGGGGGCCGTCGGAGAGGGCTTTGGCCGGGTTCGGGTGCATTTCCATGATGAGGCCGTCGGCGCCGGCGGCTACGGCGGCCAGAGCCATGGGCTTCACGAGGCGCCATTTGCCGGTGCCGTGGCTGGGATCGACGATGATGGGCAGGTGGGACAGGTGTTTGACGGCGGCCACGGCGCTGAGGTCGAGGGTGTTGCGGGTATAGGTCTCGTAGCTGCGGATGCCGCGCTCGCAGAAAATCACGTTGGGATTGCCTTCGTTGAGGATGTATTCGGCGGCGTTGAGCCACTCGTCGAGGGTGGCGGCGAGGCCGCGCTTCAGGAGGACAGGCTTCTCGGTGCGGCCGACTTCCTTCAGCAGGCGGAAGTTCTGCATGTTGCGGGCGCCGATCTGCAGGAGGTCGGCGTAACGGGCCACGGTATCGACGGCGTCCACTTCGGTGACTTCGGTGACGATGCGCAGGCCCGTCTTTTCCCTGGCCTCGGCCAGGTATTTCAGCCCTTCTTCCTCCAGACCCTGGAAGGAGTAAGGGGAGGTCCGGGGCTTGTAGGCGCCGCCGCGCAGGAACTGGGCACCGCCCTGCTTGGCGATTTCGGCGGCCTCGAGGAGCTGTTCGCGGCTCTCCACGGCGCAGGGGCCGGCCATGACGACGAATTCGTCGCCGCCGATCCTGACGCCGTCCACGTCGATGATGCTGGAATGGGGGTGGAATTCGCGGCTCACCAGCTTGTAGCTCTTGGAAATGGCGACGCTCTGCTCGACGCCGGGCATGGCGTCGATGGCGCAGGCGGCCAGGCGCGTCTTGTCGCCGATGACGCCGACAATGCGTTGCTGCACGCCCTCCATGACCTTGGCGGTGAGGCCGGTGCTTTCGATGACGGCGATAACGTCCTCGATGTTCTTCGTGGTGGCGTCGGGATTCATGATGATGACCATAAACGTTCTCTCCTTTTCGTTGTTGCCGATGTTGCTGCATCAGGGAAATATATCGACGCGCTTTCCGCGCGGGGGAAGCCCGTTTCCCGCGGGCGGGACTATTCCAGCGGGACGCCGGCCAGGCGCTCCGCCAGCAGGGTGTAGCGGCGGCGGGGGCGATCGTTCTCGACGGCGGTCAGGAGCGCCGCCCGGCTGCCTACGAGGATGACGCGCTCCCTAGCGCGGGTGACGGCGGTATAGAGAAGGTTGCGCTGGAGCAGGGCGCGGTGGCCCGGCACCAGCGGCAGGATGACGACGGGGTACTCGCTGCCCTGGCTCTTATGGACGCTGATGGCATAGGCCGGCGCGATTTCCGCCAGCTCCGCCGCCTCGTATTCGGCGGTGAGGTCGGGGCCGTAGCGCACGGCGACGAGACCGGCGGCGATGGACTCGATGATGCCCAGGTCGCCGTTGAAGACGCCTTTCTGGTAGTCGTTCTTCATCTGAATGACCTTGTCCCCGAGGCGGTAGGTGAAAGCGGCGGCGGCCATTTCCGGGCGGCCGGGGCCGGCGGGGTTCAGCGCCGCCTGCAGGAGGCGGTTCAGGGCGTCAACGCCTGCCGGCAGGCGGTGCATCGGTGAGAGTACCTGCACGTCGGCGAAGACGTCAGCGCCGGCGGCGGGCAGTTCCTCGGCGCATAGGGTGACGATCTGCCGCGCCGCGTCCTCGGCGGAGACGGCCTCGCGGAACTCGAAGGCGGTGCCGGCGGCGCAGGCGGGCAGGCGCCCGGCGTTGATGGCGTGGGCGTTGCGGACGATGACGCTTTCTCCCGCCTGCCGAAAGATTTCGGTCAGCCGCACGCAAGGAAAGACCGTCGAGCGCAGGAGTTCCTTGAGCACCGCGCCGGGGCCGACAGAGGGGAGCTGGTCGGCGTCGCCCACCAGGATGACCCGGCAGCCCGGCGGCGCGGCGGCCAGAAAGTGGCGCATCAGCACGATATCCATCATCGAGACCTCGTCGAGGATGACGACGTCGGCGGTCAGCGGGTCGTCTTCGTCCCGGCCGAAGACGGCGTCGTCCCCGTCCTCGTCGGAAAGGCGTCCCTGGGATTCCAGCAGGCGGTGGACGGTCATGGCCTGGCGTCCGGTGGACTCGGCCAGCCGCTTCGCCGCCCGGCCCGTCGGCGCCCCCAGCAGTACCGTGTAGCCGAGGCGCTCGAAGATGGCCAGGATGCCCCGGACGACAGTGGTCTTGCCGGTGCCCGGTCCGCCGGTCAGCAGGAAGACGCCGTGGGACAGCGCCGCCGCGATGGCCGCCCGCTGCCCCTCCGCCAGCTCGATGCCGTCGGCTCGTTCCCATTCCAGCGTCAGAGCCCCGGCGTCCGCCGCCGTCAGCGCCGCCGCCCGGCGCCGGAGGTAGAGCAGCATTTCGGCAACCTCGGTCTCGGCCCGGTAGAGGTGCGACGGGTAGATGAAAAGCTCGCCGCCCAGTGACGCCGTGAGGAGATTGCCGGCGCGA
>JAEEGN010000200.1 GCA_016280345.1 Selenomonadaceae bacterium
ACCGATACGCCGAACTGCGAAAGTACGCGGCCATATCGGAGGAACAATTCGACGTGGCGGAGGCGCAGTACCTGGCCGCCCAGGCCGAGCTGGAAGCGGCGGAAGCCCGCTTGGAGGACCTTCGGGTAATGGAGGGGCGCCAGGAGGTAACCGCGCCCCTGAACGGACAGGTGCTGATGCATTACCGGGAGGTAGGCTCCTATGTGCAAGCCGGAACGGCCCTTGCCCTCGTCGGTAACTTCAGCGCGCTCCAGTTCGACACGCGCCTGGAGGACCGGGTGGCAGACTTCCTGTATATCGGTCAGAAGGCCCATCTCGTCTTCAACAACAGCGATTTTCCCAAAATTTACGGTACCTCCTTTGAACCGGGCAACCGAGGCCGGGAGCAGGAGTTTTCGGCCACGGTCCTGCGGATCACGCCGCCCCTCTCCTCCCCGGCAACCGTCCGCACCGTCAAATGGAGTATCGACAACAGCGCCGGTCTTTTGGAGCCTCAAACGTATGGCGGCTTGAATATCCGCCTGCAGGAGAGGCGCTCCTGCCTGGTCCTCCCGCTGTCGGCCATGACGGACACCTCCCGCACCGCCGTGTTCATCGTGACCGACGCTGGGACGCTGGAAAAGCGCAAGGTCCAGACGGGCATGGACGACGGGAAATTCGTAGAAATCCTCTCCGGCGTCTCCGTCGGGGAAACCGTGGTAACCTCCGGCGCAAAAGGCTTGTCGGAGGGTATGAAGGTGGACATCGAGCTGGAAAAGTGAGGAGCGAAAGCAAATGGCAGAAAACAGCATGTTCAGCAAGGCGGCTCTGGAAAGGCTGCGGTCGCCGGAGAAGCTGGATACGGCCGTTACCGTCACGAGTCCCGTGGCGTGGATGGGGCTTTTGACCATCGCGTTCTTTTTCTTCGCTGTCCTCTTTTGGTCAATTTTCGGTGCCTTCACGGAGAACGCCACCGGCTGCGGCCTCATCATGGACTCCGCCGGCGTCGTGACTATTTCACCGGCCGTAGGCGGTAAGTTGACCAAAATCTATGTCCAAAGCGGAACTCCTGTCCATGTGGGCGACCTGATCGCCCGGCTCGACCGGCCGGACCAGTCAGCGGATACCCAGATGGCGCAGTACAGCGCCGACCTCGCCGTCAACGACCGGGATGTCAGAAGCCGGGTTTACCAGTACGGCTCCAAGCGGTACCAGGAGGCGGCTCTTTCCAACGTGTACAGCGACTACGACGGCGTCGTGGACGAGGTCATGGCGGAGCCGGGCAACATCATCTCCTCCGGGAGCCCCCTGTGCAGCGTGCGCCTTACCCAGGACCGGGACGACATGACCGGCGTGTTCTACATCCCCCTGGACAAAGGAAAGCGCGTCAAGCCGGGCATGACCATCCAGCTCGTCCCCAACGGCGTCGACGTAACCCAGACCGGCAGCCTCATCGGCGTAGTCCGAAGCGTGTCCCAATATCCGATTTCCGGCGAAGGCGTCAGAAAAACCCTCGGCAATTCCCAGCTCGCCCAATATATTCTGAACCAGGGAGGCGGCGCGGCCATTGAAGTGACCTTCGATCTCGTCAAGGATCCGTCTTCCGAGTCAGGCTACCTCTGGACCTCCATCGTCGGAGAGCACAAGCCCGTCACGCCGGGAAGCTACTGCACGGGCACTATCGTCATCGACCGCAAGCCGCCGATTGAGAAGGTCTTTTACAAGTTCAGCCAATGGCTGCGGAGCAGGTGAGGACATGATCGGGAAAATCAAGGACTATGTTCGTCGCCATTCCTTTTTCAGCGGAAACCAGGTGAAAGTCCCGACGATTCTGCAAATGGAGGCGGTGGAATGCGGCGCGGCCTCCCTGGCCATGATCATGGCCCATTACGGCCTGTGGCTACCGTTGGAAAGGCTCCGGCAAGAGTGCGGCGTCACCCGGGACGGCAGCAACGCCAAGAATATCATGAAGGCGGCCCGGCGATTCGGCATGGTGGCCAACGGCCGCGCTGCCAGTCCCAAGGCGGTTCTCACCCAGCCCTTGCCCCTCATCCTGTTTTGGGAGTTCAATCACTTCGTAGTACTGGAAGGCTACGACGGCGATACCATATTCATCAACGATCCGGCCACGGGGCGGCGCGAAATCCCGTGGGATGAATTTACCGGCGCCTTCACCGGCGTTTTCCTTGACATCAGGCCCGGACCGGATTTCAAGAAGGCCGGCCATCGTTACAGCGTAGTCAAGGCTATCGCCCAAAAACTCCTGGAGGACAAATGGTCGCTGACCTTCATCCTCATCCTGGGCTTTTGCATGATTCTGCCCGGATTGGCCGCGCCGGTGTTCTCCCAGATTTTCCTGGACGAGATTTTCACCCTGAAGCATTCTGATTGGATGTTCCAATTTTCCGTCGCCATGCTTCTGATGTTCCTGTTTTCCGCCGCCATGAACTGGACCAGGGCCTTAATATTGACCCTTTGGGAAAAGAAGATCACGCTGGTAGATTCCTCGAAATACTTCTGGCACGTCATACGATTGCCGCTGGTCTTTTTCCAGCAGCGGTACGCGGCAGATGTTGCCGCTCGCATCCAGTTCAACGAATCCGTGGCTCAGGTGCTGTCAAATCAAGCTGCCACCGCGACGCTGGACTTTCTTATCGCGCTTTTTTATCTGGGGCTGCTCCTGCAATACAGTGTCTCTCTGACCCTCATCGGCATATTCGTCAATGGCGTCAATCTCGCCTTGTTCTTCTATATGCGCCGCCATCTGACGGATCTCTCCCTGAGCATCCAGAAGGACATGGGCAAGGAATTCGGAACCGCTGTGAACGGCTTGATGATAATTGAAAGCATCAAAGCCACCGGCAGCGAATCCGAGCTCTTCGGGAAATGGGCCGGGTACCACGCCAAAGTCCTGATGACCTCGCAGAAAGTCCAGCAGTGGACACTCAATGTCAAGCTCCTGCCCAGCCTGCTTACGGGCATAAACAGTGCCCTCATCATCACCTTCGGCGGCTTCTCCATCATGGAAGGCGTCATGACGGCTGGTATCTTCACCGCCTTCCAAAACCTCATGGGGCAGTTCCAGGAGCCATTCAACAAGCTCCTGACTCTCGGCGACACCCTCCGCACCACGGAAACGCAGATGCGGCAACTCGAGGACGTGCGCCGCTATGAAGAGGATTCGCTGAATTACCCGGGCGAAAAGCAAACGATCAGCTTCCCCGGAGACCGGCTCTCCGGAGAACTGGAACTCGTGGACGTTAGCTTCGGTTACAGCCCTCTCGCTCCGCCGCTTTTGGAGCATTTCAGCATGAAACTGGAGCCGGGGGACTGGGTGGCCGTGGTAGGAGCCTCGGGCAGCGGGAAATCCACACTGGCCAAGATCATCACCGGCCTCTATGAGGAATGGTCCGGTGACGTACTGCTGGACGGCGTGAAACGTCGGGAAATCCCGCGCTCCGTCATCGTCAATTCCATCTCCTCCGTGGACCAGGATATCTTCCAAATCACTGGCACCATACAGGAAAACATCGCCCTGTTCGACAAATCCATCAAGAAGAGCGATATCCTCGCGGCGGCGCAGGACGCCTGCATTCATGACGACATTTTGCAGATAGAAGGCGGCTACGACGCCCCAGTCTCGGAAGGCGGGCTGAATTTCTCAGGCGGCCAACGACAGCGGCTGGAAATCGCCCGCGCCCTGGCTGGCAATCCCTCCCTCCTGGTACTGGACGAGGCCACCAGCGCGCTGGACCCGCTGACAGAACAGACACTCCTGGCGAATCTCCGGCGACGGGGCTGCTCCTGTTTCATCGTCGCCCATCG
>JAEEGN010000201.1 GCA_016280345.1 Selenomonadaceae bacterium
CATGCCGGAGCAGCCGAGGGTTTCCACCAGCGCTTCCTCGATGATGCCGTCCTTGACGTTCAGCGTCAACTTACAGGCGCCCTGCTGCGGCGCGCACCAGCCGACGCCGTGGGTGAGGCCGCTGATGTCTTTGATTTCCCTGGCCTGGACCCATTTCCCTTCTTCCGGGATGGGCGCCGGGCCGTGGTTCATTTCCTTGGCGATGCAGGTCATGGATTCGACCTTGCTGGAATAGTTCATGAAGATTGCTCCTTCCTGCTGGATTCCGGAAAGGCGGCGTGGGAAAGGATTTTCCCACCGCCGCCCGCTCCGTTCATTCTTCGATCAGGCTCCGGCCGGTCATTTCCGCCGGGACCTCGAGCCCCGCCAAAGTCAGCATCGTCGGCGCGATGTCGGCGAGCTTGCCGGGGCGCAGTTTCTTCACCGCGTCGGAGACGAGGATCAGCGGCACCGGGTTCGTGGTGTGCTGGGTGAAGGGCTGGCCGGTGACCGGGTCTTTCATCTGCTCGGCGTTGCCGTGGTCGGCGGTGATGATGACGATGCCGCCGGCTTTTTGCACCGCCTCGACGCAGCGGCCGACGCCGGCGTCCACGGTCTCCACCGCTTTCACCGCCGCCTCCATGACGCCGGTATGGCCCACCATGTCGCCGTTGGCGTAGTTCAGGATGATGAAGTCGTACTTGCCGGAGGCGATGGCCGCGGTGACCTTGTCGGTGACCTCGGGGGCGCTCATCTCCGGCTGCAGGTCGTAGGTGGCGACCTTCGGCGAGGGAACGAGGATTCGGTCCTCACCGGCGTAAGGCTTCTCCAGGCCGCCGTTGAGGAAGAAGGTGACGTGGGCGTACTTTTCGGTCTCGGCGATGCGAAGCTGCGTCAGCCCGTTCTTCTCGATGACCTCGCCCAACGTGTTCGTGAGACTCTCCGGCGGGAACGCGATGCGGACGTTCAGCCCGAACTCGTACTGCGTCATGGTGGCGTAAGCGGGGCGCAGGTTCTCGTCGCGCTCGAATTCCTCAAAGCTCTCGTCGGTGAACGCGTGGGTCAGTTCCCGTCCCCGGTCGGGCCGGAAGTTGAAGAAAATCACGCTGTCGACGGACCGCATGCCGGGATAGCCGTCCATCACCGCCGGCACCACGAATTCATCGGTGACGCCGGCTTCATAGGAAGCGGCCAGCGCCGCCGCCGCGTTTCTCGCCGGCGTGCCCTTGGCGTGGGCAATGGCCTCGTAGCCCTTGGCAACGCGCTCCCAGCGCTTGTCGCGGTCCATGGGATAGAATCGGCCGGCAATGGTGGCGATGCGGCCGACGCCGATCTCCCTAGTCTTCGCCTCCAGCGCGTCGAGGAAGCCGCCGGCGCTCTTTGGCGGGACGTCGCGGCCGTCGAGGAAGGCGTGAATCCAGACCGCCTGCAGACCCCGGCGCTTCGCCAGCTCCAACAGCGCGTAGATATGGTCGGTGTGGCTGTGGACGCCCCCGTTGGAAACCAGGCCGAAAAGATGCAGGGCGCCGCCCCGCTCCTTGGCCTCGTCAATGACGGAACAAAGGGCCTTGTTCTCGAAGAAGGAGCCGTCGCGGATGGCCCGGGTGATGCGGGTGAGCTCCTGATAGACGACGCGCCCGGCGCCGATGTTCGTATGGCCGACCTCGGAGTTGCCCATCTGCCCGTCGGGCAGACCCACGGCCTCGCCGGAGCAGAGCAGCTCCGTCACCGGGTACTTTTGCATCAGCCCGTCCAGCACCGGCGTCTTGCCAATGGCCACGGCGTTGTCCGGCGCCTTGGGGTCGCCGTTCCCCCAGCCGTCCATGATGATGAGCATAACCGGCGCGTTTTTCAGCTTTGCCATAAATGACCTTCCTTACTTAAACGATTTCACGATTTCGTTGCGATTATCTGCCTTCCGTAAATGCCGTCCGGCGGATTCCGTCAATCCGTCCGGCTGATTTCCTTTTCCTCGGCCTTGGGCTTTTCCGGCTTTCCCGGCTTTTCCGGCTTTTTCTGGCCGAAGCGGACGATGCGGCTGAAGTCCTGTGCCTTCAGCGAAGCGCCGCCGACCAGGGCGCCGTCCACGTCGGGCTTTTCCATCAGGCCGTCGATGGTGTCGGGCTTCACGCTGCCGCCGTAAAGGATGCGGATGGCGTCGGCGACTTCAGCATCGTAAAGGCCCGCCAGCGTCGCGCGGATCATCTCGCAGACTTCCTGGGCCTGCTCGAAGGTAGCCGTCTTGCCGGTGCCGATGGCCCAGATCGGCTCATAGGCGACGACGCATTTCGCGGCAGAAAGCGCCCCGAGACCGGCGAAGGCCTTCTTGACCTGCGCCGCGACGAAATCCTTGTAGTTGCCCGCTTCCCGCGTCTCCAGCGACTCGCCGACGCAGATGATGGGCACGATGCCGGCGGCGATCGCCGCCTTGGCGCGCTTGTTGACGGTTTCGTCGGTGTCGCCGAAATACTCGCGGCGCTCGGAGTGGCCGACGATGACGTAGCGGGCGCCGACGTCCTTCAGCATGGCGGCGGACAGCTCACCCGTGTAGGCGCCGCTCTCCTCCCAATGCACGTTCTGGGCGCCCACGCCGATATTGGCGGAGGATCCGACCTTCCTGACCGCCAGCGTCAGCGCCGTGGCCGGCGGGCAGATCACGACGGCCCGGTCCTTCACGTTCTCCACCAACGGCAACAGCTCTTTCAACAGCGCCTCCGCCTCGGTGTTCGTCTTGTTCATCTTCCAGTTGCCGGCGATGATGGGCTGACGCTTCCACGGGGACGGCTGCTCCTCCTCGCCGTCGGAAAAGAGTTTCTTGATGGTTTCTTCAATCATTGGGTTTTTCCTCCCTCATAACGCCATTGTTCCGGTTTTGCCGATGGCAAAACTTCCTCTTCGCGTTTCAACGAGGCGGGAGATATAAGCTCGCCGCCTATTATGCAACAAGGAACCAGCCACCTGCAGAGGTGGGGCATATCTTCCTCCGGGTTATTTATCCGCGATGGCCGCCAGGCCCGGCAGCACCTTACCTTCGAGGTATTCCAGCGTGGCCCCGCCGCCGGTGGAGATATGGGAAATCTTGTCCGACAGGCCGGTCTTCTTCAGCGCCGCGATGGAATCGCCGCCGCCGACGATGCTGATGGCGCCGGCTTCGGTGGCTTCCGCCACCGCCTTGGCCACCGCCTCTGTGGCGTGGGCAAAAGCGTCGAACTCAAAGACCCCCATCGGCCCGTTCCAGACGATGGTCTTGGCGCCCTTCAGCGCCTCGGCGTAGAGCTTCTCCGTCTCCGGGCCGGCGTCGAGGGCCTGCCAGTCCTTCTCGATGCGGTCCACCTTGACGACCTTGTGATTGGCGTCGGCCTTGAAGTCGTCGGCCACCACCACGTCCACCGGCAGCACCATCCTCACGTTGTTGGCGTGGGCCTTGGCGAAGAGCTGACGGGCCAGGTCGTACTTGTCGGCCTCCACCAGCGACTTGCCGAGGTTCAGGCCCTGGGCCGCCAGGAAGGTGTTGGCCATGCCGCCGCCGATGATGATGGTATTGACCTTGGCGATCATGTTGTCGATGACGTTGATCTTGTCGGACACCTTGGCGCCGCCGAGAATGGCCACGAAGGGGCGCTCCGGGGCCTCCAGCGCCTTGCCGATGAAGTCCAGCTCCTTGCCGATCAGGAAGCCGGCCACCGTCTCCTTGTACTTTGTGATGCCCTCGTTGGAGGCGTGGCCGCGATGGGCGCAGCCGAAAGCGTCGTCCACCACGACGTCGGCCAGGTCAGCCAGCTGCTTGGCAAAGGCCGGGTCGTTCTTCTCCTCCTCGGCGTGGAAGCGCAGATTCTCCAGCAGCAGCACCTCGCCGGGCTTCAGCTTGTCCGCCGCCTCCTTCGCCTTCGGGCCGACGCAGTCCTCGGCGAAAGCCACCGGCTTTTTCAGCAGATCCGACAGGCACTTGGCCACCGGCCGCGTGGACATCTCCGGCACGACCTTTCCCTTCGGCCGCCCCAGATGGCTGGCCAGGATGACCGCCGCGCCGTGGTCCAGCAGGTACTGGATCGTCGGCAGCGTCGCCCGGACGCGCTTATCGTTGGTGATGTTCTGGTTCTCGTCCAGCGGCACGTTGAAATCCGCCCGCACGAATACCTTCTTACCCTTTACGTCAATATCCTCGATGGTCTTCTTGCTCATGCGATTATCCTCCTAATCCAAGCCTGAATAGTTGTGCCCGTTCTGCATCCGGCGTTTTTCGCCGCCCGGAGAAAAACAAAAGGCCCGGCCCGTGAAAAGGCCGGGCCTCTCTCCTATACCCGCGGTCAGGGAAATTCACCTGAAACAAAGGAATCTCACCGCGAATATATGCAGAGAGCGCCGGATCTTTACTCCGCTTCGCCCGTAAACTCCAACGCTCTCCGGTATACCCGAATCGAAAGCTGCTCGTGTTACTTCAGCTCCGCCAGATACTTGATGGTGCGAACCATCTGGCTGGTGTAGCTGTTCTCGTTGTCATACCAGGATACGACCTGGACCTGGGTGAGGTCGTCGTTGATGGGGTTCACCATCGTCTGCGTCGAATCGAACAGCGAACCGTAGGTCATGCCGACGATATCGGAGGAGACGATCTCGTCCTCGTTGTAGCCGAAGGACTCGTTGGCGGCCGCCTTCATCGCCTTGTTGACCTCGTCCACCGTGACCTTGCCCTTGACGACGGCGATCAGGATCGTGGTGGAGCCGGTCGGCGTCGGGACGCGCTGCGCCGCGCCGATGAGCTTGCCCTTGAGTTCGGGAATGACGAGGCCGATGGCCTTGGCCGCGCCGGTGGAGTTCGGCACGATGTTGATGGCGGCGGCGCGGCTGCGGCGCAGGTCGCCCTTGCGCTGCGGGCCGTCCAGCGTCATCTGGTCGCCGGTGTAAGCGTGGATCGTCTGCATGATGCCGCTCTGGATCGGAGCCAGCTTGTGCAGCGCCGCCGTCATCGGCGCCAGGCAGTTCGTGGTGCAGGAGGCCGCCGAAATGATGGTGTCGGACGCCTTCAGTTCCTTGTGGTTGACGTTATAGACGATGGTCGGCAGATCGTTGCCCGCCGGCGCCGAGATGACAACCTTCTTCGCCCCCGCCTTGATATGGGCCGAGGACTTCTCCTTCGAGGTGTAAAAGCCGGTGCACTCCAGCACCACGTCGACGCCCAGCTCGCCCCAGGGCAGATTGGCGGCGTCGGCTTCCTTGTAAATCTTGATCTTCTTGCCGTCGACGACGATGCCGTCTTCCTCGGCCTTCACCGCGTCCTTGTGCTTATAGGAGCCCTGCGTGGAATCGTACTTCAGGAGGTGCGCCAGCATCTCCGGCTTCGTGAGGTCGTTGATGGCCACGATCTCATAGCCCTCGGCGCCGAACATCTGCCGGAACGCCAGGCGTCCAATCCGTCCAAACCCGTTGATTGCTACTTTTACTGCCATAGATAAAGCCTCCTGTTAATAAAAATTTTTGGGGAAACAACCATAGTTTTCTTTCTTTTGTGAAAATATTCACTACATTAACTATAATGAAAAACGGGCAAAATGTCAATGCGTAAACGCAAGAAAATCCGGGAAATCCGGGGCTTTTTCCCGCCCGCCGGCGGACGGGAAAGGCGCCTCCGCCGGAATGACGCGGCGCCCGCGGCGGCTAGTGCGCGGGCGGTTTTTGTGCTACAATGGACAGGACATGAGAAAGGGAGGCGGCAACATGGCATTTCAAAAGTGGCGGCGCTGGGCAGCGGGGGCACTGGCGGGGCTGCTGCTCCTCTGCCCGGCCGGCCCGGCCCGGGCGGCGGACTCCGGCGACGTAATCACGGCGCTGGCCGGCCTTCTGGGCACGGCGGGCATGTACAGCGAATACCTGTCGGCGGTGCTGGACGCCGGGAACAACGCTCTCTACCAGGAACAGACCGGGCTCTACGACGCGCAGGAAAACGGCGTCAGCGCCAACGCCTCGGACCAGGCCCTGGTGAACCGGGTAATGGGGCAGCTCGTCGCCCAGGGGAATTATCGGCTCGATATCCGCTCCCTGCCCTTCCGCTGGCGCGTCAATGACAACCACGAATTCAACGCCGCCTGCTACCCGACGAACTACGTCAGCGTAAACCGCGGGCTGGTGGCGGGGCTCGACCGCGATCCGGACGAGCTGGCGGCGGTGCTGGCCCACGAAATGACGCACGGCATCCGGCTTCACGCCGCTTACAACTACGCCCGGGCGGCGGCCCAGACCTTCGGCCTCGCTTTCCTGGGCATGGCCACCGGCGCCGTGTAGCCCGACGTGGCCATGATTCTGGCCGACTACTCGGTGGCGAAGAACGTCATCCTGCCGGCGGAGTACGAGGCCGACGAGGGCGGCTTCTACCTCGCGGCCAGCGCCGGTTTCAACCCCGGCGGAGGCGCCGCGGCCATGGCCCGGATGCGTTATCTGGCCGAGCACCCGACGGACTTCGACCCGCGGTACGGCGAGGAGCCCTACGACCACCCCGATACCGACAAGCGCGAAGCGAAACTGGCCCAAATGATGACGGACTACAGCGGCGGCCACGTGGAGGTCCGGGACCGGACCGAGGTCTGGATCGACGGCTCGCTGCTGCTCAAGGCCACCTGCACCTCCGACGCCTACGACAACACGCCGGAGAACGCCTACCGGATTGCCGGGGGCGCCGCGAAGGCCTTCCACGACTATGACAGCCCGGAAGGCTGGGCGTTCCGCCCCGGCGAGAACGGCCGCGTGGAGTATCTCGACGACTCGCCGGCCTATCGCGCCCTGAAAACGGCGGTGTCGCTGAACCACGCCGACGAACTCCTGCGGGTGCTGGTGACGAGCGCCTATGCCCGGGAACCCCAAGACGGCACCCGGCAGAAGATGGCGGAGGCGGAGGCGGCCCGACAGGTCCGCTGGCAGGAGCGTCAGGTGAAGAACGCCAAAGCCTCGAAGAAACTGGTGGAGCGCATTTACCACAACGCCGACTGGTACAACGACGTTTTCCGCCCGGAGATGGCTCTGGCCGAAACCGAGCGCGTTTACGAATGCGACGCCCGCGCCCCGCAGATGGCCGGCATCTTCGCCGTGCGCGGCCGGGCCTACGCGCTCCTCGGTGATTTCCCGCAGGCCATGGCGGAATGCACCCGGGCGCTGGCCGCCGACAGCCAGAACGCCTACGTCTATCTGAACCGGGCCGAAGTGTACCGGGCCCAGGGCCTTCCCGACAAAGCCCTCGCCGACATCTACCGCGCCCGGGAGCTCGATCCCAAGGCTCCGGCGGCGCCGAAGATGGGCGGCGACCTCGCCGACGAGCTGGGCGAGACCGCCGAGGCGGAGGCGTTCTACCGCGCCTATCTGAAACTCGTGCCGGAGGCGGAGGACGTCCCCGACGCCTACCTCGAAACGCTGGCCCCCAAGACCTGGAAGAAGGTGCTGAAGGAGCGGGCGGAGGCGGAAAAGCAGGCCATCGAGAAAGCCGAAAAAAAGAAGAAGGAGGCGCCCGCAAGTCCGGCGAAGCCCGCGGACGACAAGCCCGCGGCGTCGGCGGAATCGCCCGCTTCCCCGGCGGAAACGCCCGCCGCGAAGTGATTGTATACATAATTTTTTCAAAAAAGCCTTGAACTTTCCTTCGGCTTTGAAGTATACTAACCATGTTGCAATGAAGCATACCAACCATGTTGCAAAACGCATAGCTGGAGCGAGAAAATGGGCACGGCAGGCGCGACGCCACTGGGCGCGGGCCTTTCCGCGTCCGGAAAAAAGGGAGCGATCATTATGGCAGCAGACATGAAGGCGTACGCGAAAAAGGTATTGGCGGACATCATCGCCAAGGACCCGGACCAGAAGGAATTCCACAACACGGCGAAGGAAGTCCTGACTTCCATCATTCCGGTCCTGGAGGCCCATCCCGAGTATAAGGACGACAAACTCCTGGAACGCTTCTTCGAGCCGGAGCGCACCATCATCTTCCGCGTCCCCTGGACCGACGACAAGGGCGAGCTCCAGGTGAATCGCGGCTTCCGCGTCCAGATGAGCAGCGCCATCGGCCCCTACAAGGGCGGCCTGCGCTTCCATCCCAGCGTCAACCTCAGCATCCTGAAATTCCTCGCCACCGAGCAGGTGCTGAAGAACGCCCTGTCCGGCCTGCCCATCGGCGGCGGCAAGGGCGGCTCCGACTTCGACCCCAAGGGCAA
>JAEEGN010000024.1 GCA_016280345.1 Selenomonadaceae bacterium
CCCCGCCAGTACCGGCAACAGTCCCGCCACCGCCAGGCCCGGCCCCGGCGGCTGCGCCGCAGATGGCGCAGCCGGCACCTCCGGCAGAAACGCCAGCCGTCCCGAAACCTTCCCCCGCTCCGTCAGGGGAAGCGTCGCTCGCTACGACGGCACCGCCCGCCGTCCCGGCGTCTCCGCGTCCGGCGACGAAACCGTCGTCCTCCCAGCCCCGGCGTCCCGCGCCAAAGACGACACGCGGCGGCGCCGCCACGGTTACACCCGAAGGCGAGGCCCTCTGGCAACGCCTGCTGGACGATTTTCAGCAGAACGAGAAGTACCGCTTCATCCATAAATTCCTTTCCCAGGGAAAATTCGACGGCATGACGGATACGACTTTCCAGGTGCGTTTCAACAGCCAGTTCATCCAGACGCGAGTGGAACGTGACGACTACCGCCTACCCATCGAAGAACGGCTGGCCACGCTCTCCGGGGCCTCGCTACGGCTCGTCTGCGTGGGGGAAATGGCCGCCCCTCCCCCGCCGCCTCCACGGCGGAGCAAGCCCGCCGTGAAAGAGGAACCGCCCCCCGACGCCCCCGCATCGCTGGCGCTGACGCCGGAGGGACGGCGAGAAGAGACGATCCTCACCGGGCTCTTCGGCGGCCGCCTCGAACCCATCCCCGCGGCGCCAGCAACGCCCAGCCCGCCGCCGGCAAAGGCCCCGGCGAAAAAAGCGGCGCCGGCCAACGCCCCGCTCCCCGACTTCATTCCCTTCCCCGGCGACGGCGACGCCCCGCCCCCTGACGCCGTCCCCTTCCCCGGCGACGGCGACGCCCCGCCTCCTGACGACGTCCCCTTCCCCGGCGACGATGACGCCCCGCCGTTCGACGAAACCGACTGAGACGATGCCCCGCCCGGCGCCGGCATTCCGTAAAGCGGCGCCGGGAAATCGGTTTTTGTTTGACAAGAGGCGCAGAGTATGGTATCATTTCTCAAGTTAGGCGCGTTCCGCGTCTTCCCCAACCGCGCGGCGAGGTCCCAAACGCGAATCATCGCTACCGCAGCCGGCGAGTAAACAATATGGGAGGTGTTTTCATGTACGCGATCATCAAGACAGGCGGCAAGCAGTACAAGGTGGCCGAGGGCGACACGATCTACGTGGAGAAGCTCGACGCTGCCGAAGGCGACGCCGTGACGTTCGAGGAGGTCCTCACCGTGGTGCGGGACGGCGACGTCACCGTCGGCAAGCCGCTGGTTTCCGGCGCGAAGGTCACCGGCAAAGTCGAGGCGCAGGGCAAAGAGAAGAAAATCCTCGTCTTCAAGTACAAGGCGAAGTCCAACTATCGCCGTCGTCAGGGCCATCGTCAGCCGTTCACGAAAGTCGTCATCGAAAAGATCGAGGCGTAAACGCCTATGATCCGGATTGAAATAATCCGCTCCAACGGTTGGATAACCGCCTTCCGGGTGCACGGCCACAGCGGCACGGCACCCAAAGGTCAGGATATTGTCTGTGCCGGCATTTCCGCTTTGGCGCAGACCGCCCTGTTAGGGCTGAGCGAGCATTTGCACCGGCAGCTTTCCTATGATATACAGCCGGGCGGTGACTTGCGGATGAAGCTCCGGGGCGAACCTGACGACCTGACCGAAGCCATATTGGAAACGATGCTTCTGGGGCTGACCGAGATTCAGCGGCAGTACCCGGAGGCCGTCCAAATCACCGAAGAATCACGGGGGTGAAACAAATGATGTTCCATTTTGATTTGCAGTTATTCGCCCACAAGAAGGGCGTCAGCAGCACGCGCAACGGCCGTGACAGCGCTTCCCAGCGCTTGGGCGTCAAGGCCCAGGCCAACACCGTCGTCACCGCGGGCAGCATCCTGGTCCGCCAGCGCGGCACCCACTTCCACCCGGGCCACAACGTCGGCATCGGCCGCGACGATACGCTGTTCGCGAAAGTCGCCGGCAAGGTCGCCTTCGAGCGCCGGGGCAAGTTCCGCCGCCAGGTCAGCGTCTATCCGGCGGAGGAAGCCCAGGCGTAAGCCATACGCAACTCATACCTGCGCCTTCGGGCGCAGGTATTCTTGTATCTGGAGGTATTTCATGCAGTTCATCGACCGCACGACGATCACGGTCAAGGCCGGCGACGGCGGCAACGGCAAATCGGCTTTCCGCCGGGAAAAATTCGTCCCCATGGGCGGTCCCTCCGGCGGCGACGGCGGCCGCGGCGCCGACGTCGTCTTTGTCGTCGACAACAACCTGAACACCCTGCTGGACTTCCGTTTCCACCGGAAATTCAAGGGTGAGAACGGCGAGAACGGCGACATCAAGAACCAGTTCGGCAAAAACGCCGCTCCCTGCCTGATCAAGGTCCCGCCGGGAACGCTGGTAAAGGACGCCGACACCGGGGAAGTGCTGGCAGACCTTACGGAAAACGGCCAGCAGGCGGTTATCGCCCGGGGCGGCCGCGGCGGCCGTGGCAACGCGAAATTCGCCTCCAGCCGCAACCGGGCCCCCTCCTTCGCCGAATTCGGCGAGCCGGGAGAAAGCCGCAGCCTGCTCCTGGAACTGAAGCTGCTGGCGGACGTCGGCCTCGTCGGCTATCCCAGCGTCGGCAAGTCCAGCATCATCGCCAGCGTCTCCGCCGCCCGGCCGGAAATCGCCGAATACCACTTCACAACGCTGACGCCGGTCCTGGGCGTGGTGGCCGTGGACGAGGAAAAGAGCTTCGTCATGGCCGACATCCCCGGTCTCATCGAGGGGGCGGCCGACGGCGCCGGCCTCGGCCATGACTTCCTGCGTCACGTGGAGCGCACCCGGGTCATCCTGCACATCGTGGACGCCTCCGGCATCGAGGGCCGGGACCCGGTGGAGGACTACCACCGCATCAACGCCGAACTGGCGAAGTACAGCGCCAAAATCGCCCGCCGGCCGCAGATATTAGTCGCCAACAAGATGGACCTGCCCGGGGCGGCGGAGAACCTGCCGCGGCTGGAGGCGCTGGCCGCCAAAGAGGGCATCCCGTTGCTCGCCGTCTCGGCAGCGACGAAGGACGGACTCAGGGAACTCGTCGCCCGGACCGCCCAGGCGTTGGAAGAATACGTCGAAACGCCGGAGGAGCCGGCGGACGACGGCGTCAAAGTCTATGACGCCCGCCAGGACGAGGACCCGGACCGCGTCACCATCACCCGCAACGACGCCGGAGACTTCATCGTCCACGGCAAAGCTCTCGAAAAGCTCGTCGCCATGACGAACTTCGGCAACGAGGAGGCCCTGCGCCGCTTCCAGTACATCTGGCGCATGAAGGGCATCGACGCCCGGCTGAAGAAGCAGGGCATCAAGGAAGGCGACACCGTCCATATCGGCGAGATGGAGTTTGAATTCCGGGATTGACACATAGCGCCCTGCCGAAACGTCCCCTCATCGAAAAGGAGCATCATCTTGATACAGACCACATTGACAGGCAAGCAGAAGCGTTTCCTCCGGGCCCTGGGCGCCAAAGAGGACCCCATCCTCAGCGTCGGCCACGAAGGCGTCACCCCCACGGTGTCGCAGGCCGCCCGGGACGCCATCACCAAACACGAGCTCATCAAGGTCCGGGTGCAGAAGAATGCCCCCGAGGAACCGGCGGACGCCATCCGGCGACTGGCGGAGCGGCTGGACGCCGACCTCGTACAGCTCATCGGCCGCAACGGCCTTCTCTGGAAACGCAACAAAGACAAGCCCCGCATCGAACTGCCATAAGAAAGGAAGCGCAGAGTATGGACCACCGGACCCGGCTGAAAGAAGCCCATCGCATCGTGGTCAAAGTCGGCACCAGCACCATCACCTACCCCGGCGGCAAGATGAACCTGGGCCGCATGGAAAAGCTGGTGCGGGAACTGGCGGACCTCAGGAACCAGGGCCGGGAAATCATCCTCGTCTCCTCCGGCGCCATCGCCACCGGTGTCAACCACCTGGGCCTGGCGGAGAAGCCCAAGGGCGTGCCGGAGCGGCAGGCGCTGGCGGCCGTCGGTCAGGGCGTCCTCATGCACATCTATGAAACGTTGTTCTCCGAATACGGCCAGACCGTAGGCCAGGTGCTGCTGACGAAAGAGAACTCGGTGCGCCACAACCAGTACACGAACTCCCGCAACGCCCTCCTGGCCCTGCTTTCCATGGGTGTCGTGCCGGTGGTCAACGAAAACGACGCCGTCTCCGTGGACGAACTGAAGATCGGCGACAACGACAACCTCTCCGCCATCGTGGCTTCGCTGGTGGACGCCGACCTCCTGATCATCCTTTCCGACGTGGACGGCCTCTACACCGCCAACCCCCAGACCGACAAGACCGCCACCCGGATTCCCGAGGTAGCGGAAATCACGCCCGACATCGAGCGCCTGGCCGGCGGCGCCGGCTCCGCCCTCGGCACCGGCGGCATGCACACCAAAATCGAGGCGGCGAAAATCGCCCGCAGCGCCGGCGTCACCCTCGTCATCGCCCACGGCCAGCAGGATGGGGCCGTCCGCGCTGTCGTCAACGGCGAAGACATCGGCACCCTCTTCCCGGCCAAGGAAGCCCATCTGAAGGCCCGGAAAAGCTGGCTGGCCTTCGGCCGCCACATCGAAGGCGACCTCATCGTTGACACCGGCTGCGAGCGGGCCATGCGGGAAAAAGGCTCCAGCCTGCTGGCGGCGGGCCTCGTCAGCGTCGAGGGCGACTTCGCCGAAAAAAGTACCGTACGCGTCCTGAATCCCGAAGGCCGGGAAATCGCCCGGGGCATCGTCAACTACGGCGCCGACGACCTGCGGAAAATCGCCGGCTGCCGGACGGCGGAAATCGCCGCCAGGCTCCCGGACGCGGCCCACGACGAAGTGATCCACCGGGACAACATGGTCCTGATGGCCTGACGCCGCCGCGCCCTTGCCCTTGGGCGCGAGGCAGGATATAATGGCAGGGAATCCCACACAGGAGGAAAACGACCGAATGCGAGCGAAGAACATCCGCAATTTCTCCATCATCGCCCATATCGACCACGGCAAATCCACCCTGGCCTACCGCCTCATCGAACGGACTGGCGCTCTCACCGAGCGAGCGATGGCTGAGCAGGTCCTCGACTCCATGGACCTGGAGCGC
>JAEEGN010000202.1 GCA_016280345.1 Selenomonadaceae bacterium
GCTCATGCCGAGATCATCCTGGACGATACGGACGCGGGCAAAGCGGAAGGGGGCGAGGCCAAATGAGCAACGAGCAGATTTTCAATAGGGCTGCCCTCGACAAGCTGCGCTCGCCGGAAAAACTCGACACCCTGATTCGCATCACCGGCCCCGTGGGCTGGATGGGGCTCGTTTCCATCGCGGTCCTCTGTTTCGCTATCGTGCTTTGGTCGTTCTACGGTTCCTTCACGGAAAAGGCCGACGGCAAGGGACTGATCCTCGACTCGGCGGGACTCGTGAACATCACCCACACGGCGTCCGGAAAAATCACCCATCTGTACGTCCAGACCGGCGACCATGTCCGCAAGGGGCAGCTCGTTGCCCATATGGAACAGCCGGAGCAGTCGGCGGATACCCGCATGGCGCAATACGGCGCGGAACTGGCGACAAACGACCGGGATGTGCAGGGGCGCGTTTACGAATACGATGCGAAGCGCCATCAGCAGGCGGCCCGGGAAGAAATATATTCCGACTATGATGGCGTCGTGGACGAGGTCATGGCGGCGGAAGGGGAGCTCCTGCAAGCGGGCAGCCCTATCTGTTCCGTGCGGCTGACCCAGAATCGGGGCGATCTCACCGGCGTATTCTACATTCCCGTGGACAAGGGCAAGCGCGTGGAGCCGGGGATGACGATCCAGCTGGCGCCGAACGGCGTGGACGTGACTCAGACCGGCAGCCTGATCGGCGTCGTCAAGAGTGTTTCCCAGTACCCGATATCCGCCGAGGGCGTGAAGAAGGGGCTCGGCAACGCCCAGCTCGCCCAGTACGTCCTCTCACAGGGCGGCGGCGCAGCGGTGGAAGTGAAGTTCGACCTGGTGAAGGACGCAAGCTCCGAGTCGGGGTATCTCTGGACCTCCGTGGTCGGCAAGCATCGTCCCATCACGGCGGGCAGCTTCTGCACCGGCTCCATCGTCATCGAGCGGGAGCCGCCGATTGAGAAGGTTTTCTACAAGATCAGCCAATGGCTCAGGAGTCGATAAAAAAGTAAGAAATTCTTACTTTATAATTTCGTTGCGATGAATCTGCAACGCTGCAACGCAATTCATTGTAGGAGCAGATTAGTTTATGGATATAAAGGAACGTCTCCGGCAGCTCGTCTTCGGGACGAAACGCGTCAAAGTTCCCACCATCCTGCAGATGGAAGCGGTGGAGTGCGGCGCGGCGGCTCTGGCGATGATTCTCGCCTATTACGGGAAATGGCTGCCGTTGGAACAGCTCCGGCTGGAGTGCGGCGTCACCCGCGACGGCAGCAACGCCGACAACCTTGTGCGCGCGGCGGAGCGTATGGGGTGTGCGGCGCGAGGGCGCGCGGGCCATCCACTGGGACTGAAGAAAAAAGAATATCCGTTGATCCTGTTTTGGGAATTCAACCATTTTGTCGTGCTGGAAGGCATCGAGAACGACGTCGTGTACCTGAACGACCCCGCCATGGGGCGGCGCACCGTGCCCTGGTCCGAGTTTCGCACTTCTTACACCGGCGTCTATATCGAGGTGCGGCCGGGCCCGGATTTCAAGGAGGAAGGTCATCCTTACAGCATTGCGAAAGCCATGGCGGAGAAGCTGGCGGAGGATAAATGGGCCATCCTGTTCGTCATCGTCCTCGGGTTTTGCATGATCATCCCCGGACTTGCCGTGCCGGTGATGAACCAGATCTTCATCGACGACGTCTTTTCCATGAAGCATCCCGACTGGACGCAGAAACTCTTTGCGGCCATGATCGGCGCCATGATCCTTTCCGGCGTCATGACCGCCATGCGTTCGGCGGTACTGAATTTTTGGCGCAAGAAACTGACTCTTTCGGACTCCTCCGGATTTTTCTGGCACGTCCTCCGGCTTCCGGTGGCCTTCTTCCAGCAGCGGTACGCGGCGGATGTGGCGTCCCGTATCCAGTACAATGAGGCCAACGCCCAGGTGCTTACGGAGCAGGCGGCGACTTCCCTGTTGGATCTTTTCGTGGCCCTCTTTTATTTGGGGCTGCTTTTCCAGTACAGCGTGCCGCTGACGATTGTCGGCGTTTCCATCAGCGCGCTGGATATTATCATGCTGCTCTATATGCGGCGGAACATGACCGACCTGACCATGCGGATCCAGCAGGAGCGAAGCAAAGAGTACGGCGCTCTGATGGCGGGCGTCATGATGATTGAGAGCATCAAGGCCAACGGCAGCGAAGGCGACCTGTTCACGAAATGGTCGGGCTACGGCACGAAGGCTACGGACGCATCCCAGGCCATGCAGCTCTGGTCCATGAAGCTGAAGCTGATCCCGACGTTGCTGGCGGGACTCAACAGCGCGCTGATCATGACGGTGGGCGGCTTCTCCATCATGGAGGGCGTGATGACCGCCGGTATCTATACCGCCTTCAACAGCCTGATCACGCAGTTCCAGGAGCCGGTGCAGAAGCTGAAGCTGTTCGGGACTTCGCTGCAGATGACAGAGATGCAGATGCAGCGTCTCGACGACGTGCGCCGCTACAAGATCGACAGCCTGAACTATCCGGACGCGGAAGAAGAGGAAGAGAAGCGGAAGAACTTCAAGAACGACCGTCTTTCCGGCGAGCTCGCCCTGCGGGACGTGAGCTTCGGCTACAGCCCGCTGAATCCGCCTTTGATCGAGCATTTCGACCTGACGCTGGAGCCGGGGGAGTGGGCCGCCGTGGTGGGCGCCTCGGGCAGCGGAAAATCGACGCTGGCAAAGATCGTATCCGGCCTTTACGAGGAATGGTCCGGCGAAGTGCTTTTCGACGGCGTGAAGCGGCGGGACATCCCCCGGGCCGTAATCGTCAATTCCCTGTCCACGGTGGATCAGGATGTGTTCCAGCTTTCGGGGACGGTGCGGGAAAACATCTCTCTTTTCGACAAGTCCGTGCCGAAAGAGGACATCATCCAGGCGGCGCAGGACGCCTGCATCCATGAGGACATCCTGAAGCTGATCGGCGGTTACGAGGCCGTCGTTTCCGAGGGCGGGCTGAACTTCTCGGGCGGTCAGCGGCAGCGGTTGGAGATTGCCCGGGCGCTGGCGTCGAACCCGTCGATTCTGATCCTTGACGAAGCCACCAGCGCCATCGACCCGATGACGGAGCAAAAGGTGCTGGAAAATATCCGCAGGCGGGGCTGCACTTGCCTGATTGTCGCCCATCGTCTCTCGACCATCCGGGACGCGGACGAGATCATCATGCTGGAATACGGCAAGGTGGCGGAGCGGGGAGCGCATCGGGATCTCGTGCAGCATGACGGACCATATAAACGGCTGATCGAGGAACGGGAAAAAGAGGAAAACGATGGAGAAACGGTGGAATAAAATGAGACTTATCCGGTGGGAGTTTTAACTCCCACTGAGTATGGCTGAATTTACCCAGCGCTCGTTAGCATCGGAAAAAAGAGGGAAACGATATGAAGCTCGTTGCCGGCAAGCGGTTTCGGATACCGGACGACAATACATATATTGAAGTAGTTTCCGGCAAGGTGGAGGTCTATGCCGTCACGCGGAAGAAAATCTCCTTCCGCCGGATATTCCTGATGGAACTCGGGCCGGGGAGGACGGCTTTCCCGCCGATGGACGAGTTCGAGCAGATCGACATCCTGATTCACGCCGTGGAGGACGCCGAGCTGGAGCCGCGCCCGATGGCGGAGGCGGATGTTTCCGCGCTCCGTTCGCAGATGAAGCAATGGTTCGCGTCCCTTCTGGAGCTTTCCTGGCTCCGCTTATTGGCCGACCGGGGCGACGATGTGCTGAAGCACTGGGAAAACGGCAACGTACCTTTGGGGGAGGGCGACGACAGGGACGCCCTTTTGGAACGGTTCGGGGACAACGAGGGCATTTTTGCCATGCTCCTTGTCGTCCGTTTCGGCGCGCAGGACGAAAAACTCTCCATGCGCATGGAAAAACGCGCCCGGCAAAAACGGCGCATCGTCGAGCAGTCCATCGCCCAAATGCTGGGCGAGGAGACGGTTCCCGAGGACGACGACGTCCAGGGCAACGCGAAGCTGGAGGACACGGTATTCCTCGTGCGCTGCGCGGCACAGGCGCTGGACATGGCGCCACGGGATGTGCATCTGGCACCGGAGATGGCGAAAAAGCTCGACCAGCTTGGCATGATCCGCCGCCTCGTGCAAAAGGGCGGCATGCAGATGCGCTTCGTCACGCTTCCCGCGGATTGGCACACCGGAGACAGCGGCGTGCTTCTCGGCTATTACGGGGAAAAGAAGCAGCTTGCCGCTTTCCTGCCGGAAGCGCCGGACCGTTACCGCATGGTGACGCGCGAGTATCCGGAGGGCGTTCCCGTGACGGACAAGGTGGCAAAAGACGTCGATAAGGATGCATTCATTCTCTATGCGGGCTTTCCCGGTCAAAAGCTCACCGGGCGGGATTTCCTTCGCTTTTTCTTCCGACAGAGCTGGAGAATCGACTGGAAGACCGTCGTCGCCGTCAGCGTGGCTATGGGCCTGATCCCTCTGATCACGCCGGTCATCACCGAGACCATATTCAAGGACATCATTCCGATTCTCGACAGGAAAGGGCTTGCCACCGTCACACAGGTGGCCATGGTCTCGGGCTTTACCCTGGCGGCGCTGGGCATCGTGCGTTCCGTGGCTTTCCTGCGGCTGAACGCCCGGGGCGGATTTGCGGCGAAGGCCGCCATGATCGGCCGGATGCTCTCTTTGCCCACGAGCTTTTTCCGCAATTACCAGTCCGGCGACATTGCGAACCGCATGATGGGATTGGAGCAGATTACCCAGCTCCTCTCCGGAGAGATGGTGGGGACGCTTTTCAGCTTCATCTTCTCGTTCTGGAGTCTCATATTGATGCTTTATTACAGCGTGAAGCTTACGGCGGTGGCCGTCGTGATCTGGCTGATATACTTTGCCGCCAGCATGTTCCTGTTGAGTCGTCTGGTGGATCTCCAGCGGAAAATGACTGAAGCGCGGAACAAGACCTCCGGTATCTTGCAGCAGATTTTCACCGGACTGACGAAGTTCCGGGTGAAGGGCTCGGAGGAATACGCCTACCATCTTTGGAGCGAACGGTTTTCCGAGGAATGGAAATGGGACTATGAGGCCGGATGGCTTCGGACATACAATGACGTCATTGCCGTCGTCCAGCCGATCCTGCTTGCCCTCGCTCTTTACTACTTCGGCATTCGGGAGCTGGTCGAGGCGGCGACCTCGGGGGCAGCTTCGGGTGCGGCGGCCAGTCCCGCGCAGGAAGCTCTGGGCATATCGGAGCCGCTGACTGTGGCGACCTTCATTGCGTTCCAGGCGGCCTACACCGGCTTCAATGCCTCCCTCAACTCCGTCATGCAGACGTTGGAACAATTTTCCGTGATCAAGCCGCTGCTGGAAAACATCCGGCC
>JAEEGN010000203.1 GCA_016280345.1 Selenomonadaceae bacterium
ATGATGAGATGTGCGAGGAGGCGGGCGTCGATATTCTTTACAACGCCGCTCTTGTGGGCGCGGTGACCGAGGATGGGAGGATTACCGAATGCGTCGTGCAGACCATCGAAGGACTGGCGAAAATCCGGGCCAAGGTCTTCATCGACGGCACCGGGGACGCGCTGCTCGCGCGCTTTGCGGGCATCCCGGCGGAAAAGGGCGCGGAGAAGACCGGCCGCAATCAGGCCATGAGCCTGCGCTTTGAAATGGGCGGCGTCGATGTGGGCAAGGTCTATCGGTTCTTCACGAAGGAGTTGAAGGACGACTGGACGCGGGGGCTTTTCGCGAAGATCGTCGAGGACGCGCTGAAGCAAGGAAAGCCGCCCTTCCTGGAATTCGCGAAATGGAAGAAGAACGAGGCGTTCTTCAAGCGCGGCGTCGAGCAAGGCGTGCTGGAGCAGGACGATATCGTCTACATCCAGGCCTTCACGATCCCCGGCAAGACCGCCACGATGTCCATGAACTGCCCGCAGATGCCGCCGATGACCTTCAGCTCGACGGACGCGGTTTCCCAGAGCAAGGCGGTCAGCTTCGGGCGTAAGATGATGCGGCGGCTCGCGGCGTTCTTCGTCGGCAATCTGCCCGGCTTCGAGAAAGCGTACATCAGCCGCGAGGCGAGTATGGTGGGCGTGCGCGAGTCCTGGCGGATTCGCGGGAAATATTATATGGAAGCGCAAGACTATTTCAAGGCGCGGAAATTCCCCGATGCGGTCTGCCGCACGGCGTACCCCATCGACATCCACGACGTGGACCTCGACCTCGGCGAGAAGCTGAAGAAAGGCCAGTATTACGAGATCCCCTACCGCGCGTTGGTGACCAACGAGCTGTCGAACCTGCTGGTGGCGGGGCGCTGCATCAGCGCCAGTTTCGCGGCGCAGGCTTCGGTGCGCATCCAGCCCACCTGCATGAGCATGGGCGAAGCGGCAGGCATCGCGGCGGCCTGGGGGCTCGCCCACGGCATAGAGGCAAACGCGGTGCGCTGGGAAAACATCCCGAAGAATGAACGAAGTTATGTAAGCGAAGGGTGAAAGAGGAAGCGTTCGCGGATATTTTCAGGGAGCGATGCTGTGTTCCAAAAATATTTTTTCAAATAGTGTCCTTTTTTCTATTTTTGATTCGTATTATAAAATAGAGGCATAAAATCAATGTCATAAATTCACCAACAGAAAGGGGATGTTCATTATGATGGAGTACAAAGGTGTGGAGCTGACGCCGGAGCAGTTTCGGGTAGCGATGGAGTGTGAGACGCCCGAGGATCTGGTGTCGGCATGCAAGCAGATCAACATCGAGATCACGAAAGCGGAGGCCGAGAGGGCGCTCGAGCGCCTGGCGGAGATCGACCTGACGCCGGAGCAGCTGCAGGCCATCGCCGGCGGGTATTCCTGGAAGGAATTAAGGGAAGACCTCGGGGGCAAGATCAGGGAGATATGTGTCAAGGCGCGGGAGATTTCCTGCTGAGGGCAGGGCTGCGAAAAATACGAAAACGAGATTCATCATGGCAAGGATTGACGGAAAAGCTATAAGGAGGAGAACAAAATGAAATTCAAAGGACAAGAAATCCCGCGGGAAGTTGTGGAGAAAGCCATGCAGTGCGACACGCCGGAGGAACTGGTGGCGCTGGCGAAGGAGCACGGCTTTGAAATCACCACGAAGCAGGCGGAAGCCTACCTCGTGGATCTGGAAGACTTCGACCTCGACAGCGAACAGATGAAAAAAGTCGCGGGCGGAATGTTAATCGATGTGTGGAGCAGGCGCTGAAACGGCCGGATCTCCGGGAGATGAAAAAAGTCGCGGGCGGAATGTTAATCGATGTACTTTCGGATAAGGTATGGGGGGGACTTAAGCCTCCCTCCGGAATTTGCCCAGGGCTCGTTAGCATCGGATAAAAAAGAAAGGAATGAGGTTCTATGAAAATCAACGGACAAGAAATCTCGAAGGAATTCATGGCGAAGGCACTTCAATGCGACACGCCGGAGGATCTGACGGCGTTGGCGAAAAAAGAGGGCATTGAAATCACGGCGAAGCAGGCGGAGGAATACCTCGCGAAGATGGAGGACATCGAACTCAGCAGCGATCAGATGAAAGCGGTCGCAGGCGGGACCGAATGGCATGAAAAGTTGTGAAACTATGCCCTGAAAGACGGCGTGTGACTTTGTCCCAAAAGACAGAGATTATCAACTTGACTTCATAGGGAGGAAAACAAAATGAAAATCAACGGACAAGAAATCTCGCGGGAAGTTGTGGGGAAGGCCCTTCAGTGCGACACGCCGGAGGAACTGATGGCGCTGGCGAAGGAGCACGGCTTTGAAATCACGACAGAGCAAGCGGAGGCCTACCTTGCGGAGATGGAAGACATCGACCTCGACAGCGAACAGATGAAAAAAGTTGCGGGCGGATTGTTAGCCTTTTGTCAGTGGTAAGCCTCAAAGGGGGGAGGCTTTAAGCCAAATGTACCGGTGGCACATTCCTCTCCATTCTGGCAGATAATAAGGAAAGACGACTTGACTTTATAGGGAGGAAAACAAAATGAAAGTCAACGGACAAGAAATCTCGAAGGAGGTTCTGGCGAAGGCCCTTTTGTGCGACACGCCGGAGGAACTTATGGCGCTGGCGAAGAAAGAGGGCTTTGAAATCACGACGGAGCAGGCGGAGGCCTACCTCGCGGAGATGGAAGACATCGACCTCGACAGCGCACAGCTGAAACAGGTCGCGGGCGGGGGCGCTGAATGGATCCTGGGGCTGTGACGCCTGTTTACAAATGCGGGCGTCTTAGCGCTCGTTGGCATCGGATAACAGGGTGAGGCGAAGTGATGTTCAAGCCGGATCCGCTGAAGACCTTTGATATGATGTACCGCCGGCTCACAGCCGACGGCAAAGACGAGGCGCTGTTCGGCGGGCGCGGGGAGCGGCTGCGCTCCGCCTATGAGCAAACGCTGATCGGCGACGAGTGTCCGGTGGTGTATCTGGAGATTCCGCTCTCGGGGAAGCCGTATTGCGATATGACGGCGCTTTTGTCCTCGATTCCCGCCGACGCGGCCTTCGCACCCGGCCGGGGATACGGGCTGGAAAGGGTGTTTCGCTGGTGGCGGTCCCGTCCGGAGCCGGTTGGGTGCTGCGGCGTCGAGGTGGATGTGAAGGGAGACGGCCCGCTTCGGGCGGCGGCGATCCTTCAGCACGACGGCAAGCGGGACCAGATCGAGCCGTTTTTGCACGCGCTGGGCGCGGGAGATCGTCTGGCGGATTATTTCGCGTTTTGCGAGAGACTGCCAAGGGATTGGTACGATGTGTATGCGGGCGTCTTCGCAGGCCGTCCCGGCGCCCCGATGCGCGTCGCGACGCTGGTGGAGAACGCAGCGAAGACCGCGCCTCTGTCGGAGCAGCTTCGCCGGGTCGGATTCACGTCCTTCGACGAGGCGATGGCCCGTCAGTGCGCGTCCTTTTTCGCGCCGGAGGGAGCGACGGAGCTGCAGTTCGATCTTCTCCCCGATGGGCGCGTGGGCGATGCGCTGGGCGTGATTCGGTTTTTCACCGATTTGGACGTGACGCGGCACGAGTCCTATATGCGGACGGATCGGGGCGCCGCGTTTATGGCGGCGCTGGAAGCCGACGGCCTGATCGACGGGCGTTGGCGGCTGCTTCCGGACTGCTGTTTTGCCAGGGGGCGGCGAATCCCTGA
>JAEEGN010000204.1 GCA_016280345.1 Selenomonadaceae bacterium
CGGCCGAAGCCATAACCTTTTACAATCATTATACAATCTTTTACTGTTGCGTCAAGAGATAACGGCGCCCCTTGCCGGCGGCCGACCCACTCGTGCCGATGCGCCGGTCAGCGTTGCCGCCATTTCGCCAGCGTATGGAACAGTTTCACCGGGTCGATGGGCTTGGCGATGTGGTCGTTCATGCCCACGTCATGGCAGCGCCTGATGTCCTCGGCGTAAGCGTCGGCCGTCATGGCGATGATCGGCACCGCAACGGCGTCGGGACGATCGAGGGCGCGAATCTGCCGGGCCGCCTCGTAGCCGTCCATGACCGGCATCCGGATATCCATGATGACGACATCGAACGCGCCGGGAGCGGAAGCGCGGAAAGCCTCCACACCCTCGCGGCCGTTGGTGGCGCAGACGACGGACAACCCACGGTCTTCGAGAAGCGTCCGGGCAATCTCGGTATTGAGCGCGTTGTCCTCGCAGAGCAGCACCCGCGCGCCGCGGAAGTCGACGTCCGTGCCCGGGCTCAGACTGGCAGCGGGCGCGTCGGCATCGATGAACTCGAGCGGCAACAGCACCGTGAATTTAGTGCCCAGACCCAGCTCGCTCTCCACCGTGACGGAGCCGCCCATGCGGTCGATAACGCGCTTCACGATGGCCAGGCCCAGACCTGTCCCGGCGATGTCCTGCGTCGCGGCGGTGCGCTCCTGCATGAAGGGCTCAAAGATCTTCCCGATGAAATCGCGGCTGATGCCGATGCCGGTATCCTGGACGATGAAGCGGGCATTGCAGCCGTTGACCTCCGGCGCGGGGAAATCCGCCGTGAACATGACCGTCCCCCCCGGCGGCGTGAACTTCACAGCGTTGGAGAGCAGGTTCAGGATGATCTCCTGGAACTTCAGCCGATCGACGTTCAGCGCCGGGCGCGGCGGGTCGGCGATGTCCACCGCCAGATGGATATCCTTCTCGGCCGCAGCAGCCCGCACCGGCACGATGACACCGTCCAGGACCTCGGCGAAATCGTTCTTCTCCGGCGTCAGGACGTACTTGCCGCTTTCGATGCGCGACAGCTCCAGGGTATCGTTGACGAGGGAGAGCAGCAACTCGCCGGAGAACTTGATCTTCTGGAGATACTCCTGCTTCTTCGCCACCTCTTCCGTCGCCATGGCCATGCGGGTAAAGCCGATGATGCCGTTGAGCGGCGTCCGCATATCGTGGCTGATGCTGGCCAGGAACATCGTCTTCGCCTCGCCGGCCCGCTCGGCGGCAGCCAGCGCCTCGTGCAGCCGCTCCATCTGGGCGATGTCCCGCTGATGCTGCTCGGTGACGTCGTTGCGGCAGAAGAAAATGACCTCCTGGTCGTCATCGAGGTAGCAGAATTGCAGCCGCTTGCGCCGCAGTTCCATCTGCTCCAGGTAGTCGTAGGAATACTCGTACATATTGGCAGCGGCCAGGTGCTGCCGGATGCACTCCATGGAAAGGGCCTGGCGGGCCTCTTCCCGGGCGGCGGCGGGAATGCGGGCCTCGATGTGACGATTGATGTAGGCGGCGAAATCGTTCCCCTTTCCCACGTCGGCCTCCGCTGTCTGGAAAGAAGCGTGATCGGCGATGAAGATATTGCGCCGGACGTCCACCATGCCCAGGAAGTCGAACCCCAGCTCCGTGAGCCGGCCGATGATGCTGCGCCCCAGCGTCTCGTTGGTCACGTCGAAAGCGTAGAGGAACGCCTCGACCTCCCCCGCCCGGGGCGAAAAGGTATTGACCGTGACCATCAGCCAGCTCACCCGGTGATTGGGGCTGGAATATTTATATTCCAGCGTGAAATTCTGTTCCCCGTCGTCGTAACGGGAAACGAGCCGCTGCCGGTCCAGCGTTTCCCGCAGCTGTGCCTGCACTTCAGGCTCCAGGGCGCGCCCGGCGATGCGATCCAGGAAGCGGTCGTAATCCATACCGTCCTCCAGCCGTATGGCCCGCTCGTCGTTGGGCTCGTAGCGGAGGATGGCGTTCTTCGTCAGGCTGAAATGGGCTTTGGACAGGAGATTGCTGGGGCTGGACTGCCGCAGCATCTGCATCTCCCGTTGATAGTTTTCCTCCAGACGCCGCTGCCGGGTGATGTTCTGCCCCATGCCGTAGGCTTTCCGCGGATGGCCGTTCTCGTCCCGCAGGACGATATAGCTGAAGCGTTCGCAGCGCTTCTCCACCTCGCCGGGCACGGAGAAATGGATATCCGTCGCCGCCGATCGTCCCTGGACGACGGCCCGGAACATATCGAGGTATTTGCCCCGGTCCCGCTTGTCGATGCGGTCGAGGAAACACTCCGGCAAAGGCCCGAAATGGCGGGGAAGCTTCAGGACCGACCGCTCCGCCTCGCTGGTCTCCGTTTCCAGCTGGGTGGCATAGTGCGTCTTGAGATCGTATTCCCAGACGAGGATATGCGCCATGTCGAGGGCCTGCTCCAGAATCTGCCGCTCGTCCTGGCGGATGCGCTCCAGCTGCTTCTCATTGGTGATATCGGTATAGATGACGTAGATGCGGTCGCCGTCCCGGTAGCGAACGCGGCGGCCATGCACCGCGAACCAGCCGACGTCGCGTCCCCGGAGCCGGAGAATGCGTACCGTGCACTCGAATTCCTCCGCGCCCTTCAGCAGGCTGCAAAACTTCTCCTGGTAATGGGAACGCTCCGCGCTGCCCAGGAAGGGCAGGATCGAGCGGCATGCCCGGTTTTCCAGGGCCTCCTTGGGAATCCCGGTAATCAGCGTAAAATACGCGTTGACCATGACGCAGGTGCATTCCTCTCCCTGGTACTGGTAAAGGCAGAGGCCGGTCGGCACGTTCTCGAGGATTTCCCGCAGCCGCAGCACTTCCCCCTGGTGGCGATGCTCCTCCGTGACGTCCTCGAAGGAACCCACCAGGCCGACAATGCGGCCGTCCTCATACAGCGGGCTCTTGCTGGCGACGATATCCCGCGCCACGCCGCGGCAATAACAGTGGCCCGCGTGGCGGAAGAAGCTCTCCCCCTGCAGTACCCGAATCTCGTCGTTCTTGAAATCCTCCTCTTCCAGGTTCCAGCCCATATCCTCGTCGGTACGGCCGATGATATCCTCCGGTTTCAGGCCGTAGTAATCGAGGAATGCCTTATTGGCCCCGAGGAAACGACGGTTGGCGTCCTTCCAGAAAATCTTCGCCTGGGTGGTGTCCAGGATCTTCTCCAGCAGCGAATCCGAACGATTGGCGGGGGGCGATTGATCCTGGTGCGATTGGGGCGTTCTCATGATGAAGCTCCTTTCACCAACGGCCGATATCAATGGCCCGGATATCCGAAACGATGAGATCCGCCGCCGAGAGGTCCTGGGCCCCGGAGTTGGGATTGCGGAAACCGATGCAGCGCATGCCGGCCCCCTTGGCGGCGGCAACCCCCATCGCCGCGTCTTCGAGGACGACGCAGTCCGCCGGCGCAACGCCCAGCGTCCCGGCCGCCAGCCGATATATGGCCGGGTTGGGCTTCGACTCCGGCAACGTCTGGCCGCTGATGAGAGCGTCGAAAAAATGCCGGATGCCCAGCCGGTCCACGACCAGCGCGATGAACGCCTCGCTGGAGGAGGACGCGATGGCGGTCTTGATTCCCGCGGCCCGGAGCGCCGCCAAAGCTCCGGGATGCCGGCGATGGGAACGAGTTCCATCTGCCCGATCATCTCGTCAAAAATCCGGTCCTTCGTATCGCAAAGCTCGTCCAGCGGCAGGGAAAGACCCCGCTTTTCCGCCGTGGCTTTGAGCGCGGTGCCCCGCTTCGTCCCGGCGAAAGGAGCCAGTTCCTCCGCCGGCACGGCCACGCCATAGAGCGCGAAGGTGCGTACCAGCGCCTCGGTATGCGTTCTTTGCGTATCGACAATGACGCCATCCATATCGAAGATAAACGCTTTCATCGAGGACCCCCCCCATCCTGCCGGGCCGCCGGTCAAAACGGCCCGATGGCGAAACCATAACTCCCTATAGTACGGTATTACTTCGACAAAACCGGCGTAGTTCCTGCAACGAACGCCAAAAGAAATCGCGCCGGAAAAAATGCTCCGGCCCATCCGGGCATAAAAAAAGCAGTCCCCGAAAGGACTGCTTTTTTTGTAACTGATTTCTTTACCACGTCAACCCGTGTTCCGCCTTGAACTCCTGGAAATCAAAGGGATGGCCGAAAATAAAGCGGGCCTCGAACATCCGGTTCCAGGGGAACGTCACCTCGAGATACGCCAGATCGTCAAAGGGCGGCAGATTGTCCTCGCAGAAGCGGCGCATGAGGCGGGTCGTCCGCTGCTGGGCAGCGTCGCGGCGCTCGCCCAGTGTGGAGTAAGTGCCGCTGGCCCGGAGCCAGCCGAGCTGACGGGCTACGACGCCGCGCACGTTGGCCTGATACGCCCAGTCGTCGATATAGCGCCGCAGCAGCAGAGCGTCGCAGGCGTCGTTCGTCATGTGGCTGGCCAGCATAGCCTGCCCCAGCACGAAGCCGGTGCTGTTGGTGGCGGTATTCCAGCCGGAGTATGCCCGCAACTTGAACAGCAGTTCCCGGTCCTTCAGCATCTCCATCAGAGCATTGTCCGCGCCGTTGGCATAGGCAATGTCAGCGATGCAGGTGGAAAGGCCGGCGTCAACGCACTCGCTGACGATATCGGCGAAATAGCGCGTCCCTTCCCGCGGGCGACCGTCGTTGGTCCGTTCACCGGCCTCCAAAGTCTTGCCGTTGGGATTGGTATTGACGCAGAGGACGAAATCGGCGTTTTTCGCGGAATCCACCACCAGACCGCCGGCCGCCGTCACGTGGGAATGAATGGAATCGGAAATCTTCTCGTCGGAATAGGAAGGAATCGTGTTGCCGCCCCGGCCCCAGTTGTATTTCACGAAGACGAAGGGAACGGTGCGGGTCCAGTCGTTGACCGCCCTTGTCAGCATCAAGAGGCCGAACTCGTCGATCCCGGCCATGGCCTGAAACTTCGCCGGACCGAGGTCCTTGCCGTCCGCCTGCAGCTTGCGGCTCTCCATGTGCGTCTGGGAATAGGGCGCGTTGTCGTCCCTTCCCAATGCCAGGTAGTTGAAGATTCCCTCACGGGCGAGCCGGATGAGCTCCGAACTGGCGCGGTAGTTCTTGTCGCGGCGCGTCATCCAGTCGGTCATCGCTTCCTTCGGAATGAGCTTCGTCAGAAACTCATATTCCTTCTTCTCCCGGCGCGTCAAGCCCTCGACTTCGTTTTTATCGGTCAGGGCGGTGTAGCGGAAGATATCGCTGCCGTAATTGGCATAGTAGCTGGGCTCTTCGCCGCCGGAGGCCTCAGCGGAGCGCGGCGTCCGCATGATGGAGCCGAAAACGTAGAGATTCAGCGCCGGATGCTGCCGCTTGAATTCCCTGAACCGCTTTACCCGCGCCTCGATCTCCCGGGTCGAATAGGTATGCTTCCGGGAGCCCACCAGGCTGCCGTAAAGCAGCGTATCGGAGGACACCACGGCGATATGGGCGTCAGCCGCCTCTTTTTCCAGCCAGTCCCAGACGGCCTCGGGATCGCCGAGGATGCCGCGCCCTCCCAGAATATCATCCGGCGGCACGACAATATCCCAGTTCATCTGGCGCAGCGTATCCGCTGTCTGCTCGTCCGAGATCGGGCGGTTGTCATGGGGAACGAAAAGCAGCCGCGGCCGGGCCGGGTGCGGATCGATCTTCTTCGCGGACGCCGGCGGCGGGCAAAGGAGCAGAAACAGCCCCAGAAAAAACGCCGCCAGGCGCAGGAACCGCCCCCTCACGATTGCGCCTCGCGGATGTCCTGCCAGAGATCGCGGGCCCGGTCAAAGAGCTTCGGTTCCGACGTCCGGAGCGCCGAATCGCCCATCAGACGACTGATGTACTGGGTGGACTGCTCCGGCTGCCCGGCCATGTAGTAGCAGGCCCCCGTCAGGTAAATCGCCATGGAATCGGTCATCGGCCCGATGGGATAGCGTTCCTTCATCACCGACTGCTCATAGAACTCGGCCGCCTTCGTCAGGTTCGCCTTCTCCTCGTCCTTGTTCCCGGTGATGCGGAAAATCCAGGCCAGCTTCAGATAAAGCCCGGCCTGATGCGCCAGCGAGGCGTCCATCATCTCCGCGAACAGCAGCGCCAGCTTGTAGGAAGCCACCGCCTCCGGCACCCCCCGCTCCTTCTGGAACTTGAAGGAAATATGCCGCTTCGCGAGGAAATCCCCCACCTTCTTCTTGTACCGGTCCGGCATCGCCGCCAGAAACGTCTTCTCGTCGGAGGCAAAGCCGCAATGCTCGCATACCCAGACCATGTACATATAAGGATTGAATCCCTTGTACCAGGTGCAGTAGTCCCAATCCGTCTTTTCCGCGATCAGCCGCGACCGCACCTTGCTGACGTGCGTCATCTTTCCGCAAACAGGGCATGGCTTCTCCACCACATAGGTTTGTTCCACCGCCATCCCAGTCACTCCCTTCCCAGTATGAATCTCCCCTATACGATACCATAAAACGGTCAAAAAAGAAAGGGACTCTCGCCCGAAGGGAGAAAAACATCCCGAACCGTCCCTTTTATTGCAGCGACAGATCACGAAACCGTTCCACGGAAACCTGACAGGAAACGCAAAACGGCACTCGGAAAAAACGAACCGCTTTTCGTTGGCCGCCAGGCCCCAAAAAACAAGGAGAGAAGCGTTGCCTCTCTCCCTGTATTCAAACCAGAAATGGCATTTTTGAACGCCCCCCCGTCATGCCACAGTCCGGAAACACGCGGCAGCCCCGGTTCTCTTGCGGCGGGGGCGCTTCTATCTGGCCTCGGTTCCCTGGCGATGGTACTTCTCGACGAGTTGCTTCATCCGCTTGATGAGGAAGGTAGTCAGGACGCCGGCCTGCATCTTCCAGTTCCAGTTGGCGTCGCTGACGGTGCCGGGCGTGTTCATGCGGTGCGTTCCGTCAAGGCCCAGGATATCCTGCATGGGCGTGATGACGAGACGAGCCGCCGAAGCGTAAGCAATCTCCACCAGACGTACCGCCGCCTCGACGCCGGAAGCGTTCCGGGAAAGACCCAGCCAGGCCGCGATGCGGCGACGCTCCGCTTCCCCGAGGTCGTCCTGGTACCATCCGGCCACGGTATTGTTGTCGTGGGTACCGGTATAGGCAATGACGTTTTCCGGCAGGGCGCAGCCGATGCGCGGCGTTCCGTTTCCCGTAAGTTCGAACTGCAAGACCTTCATGCCCGGGAATCCGCAGGCATCCCGCAACGCCGTCACTTCCGGCGTCTGAACGCCCAGGTCCTCCGCCACGATGGGAAGCTTGCTCAACGCCTTTCTGACAGCGTCAAAAAGCGCCTGTCCCGGCCCTTTGACCCAGCGGCCGTTCTCCGCGGTCCTGGCGCCGCCGTCCACTTCCCAGTAGGATTCCAGCCCGCGGAAGTGATCGACGCGCACGATGTCAACGAGCCCAAAGAGTTTCCGGAAGCGGGCAATCCACCAGGCATAGCCGTCCTTCTCCATGGCCTCCCAATCGTACTGCGGATTCCCCCAGAGCTGCCCCGTGGGGCTGAAATAGTCGGGCGGCACGCCGGCCACTTTTCGGGGTTTTCCGCCGGGGGCGATCTGGAAGAGTTTCTGGTTCAGCCAGACGTCGGCGCTGTCAAGGGCCAGGAACAGCGGCATATCGCCCAGGATGCTGACGCCCTTCACCTGGGCGTAGCGGTGCAAGCCGTCCCACTGCTTGAAGAAAAGATACTGCTTGAACTTGACGAAGTCCATGCCGAGCCGCAGCCGGCGGCGCTGGTCCTCCAGCGCGTCCGGTGACGCGTCCCGCAGGGCCGGCTCCCATTCGTACCAGGGTTTGCCGTTCTCCTTTTCATGGGTCGCCGTGAAGAGCGCGTAGCCGTCGAGCCAATCCGCCTCCTGCCGGCAGAAGGACTCATATTCCTTCGGCGGCTCCAGGCGGAAACGCTCCCAGGCTTTACGCAGAAGCTCCTCCTTGTAGGCGCGGGCCAGTTTGAAGGTGCCGACTTTCGAGGGCGGCGGCGCCGCCAGCTCCTCCTCCGTGAGCCAGCCCTCGTCCGCCAGCCATTCCAGGGAAATCAGAAGCGGATTGCCGGCGAAGGCGGAGGAAGAGGCGTAGGGTGAAGCGTCGTCGCCCACCGGGCAGAGCGGCAGGATCTGCCATACCGAGTGGCCCGCCGCCGCCAGGAAATCAATGAATTGATACGCCGCCGGGCCGATGTCGCCGATGCCATAGGCCGAGGGCAACGAGGCCGGATGAAGCAGCAGTCCCGCCCGTCGCGGCTCCGCTTCCGCCGGCTTCTGAAGCTGGTATAACGCTCCGGAGAGCGGCGGCAGCACCGTTTCGATGGCGCCGTCCCGGGTGGTGAGCACGGAGGGAATCAATTCCTCCTCGTTCCCCGCGAACATGACCAGCTTGAAGTGGCCGCAGGCGAAATCGCCGACGCCGAGCCGGACCCGCGCAACGTCACGCCGGCTGCGGTTCAGGATGACGACGAAGGCATCGTCCGGCGCCTCGGCCTGGAACATATCACGGCCGCCGCGTATCAGCCGGGCATAGGCGTACACGTCGCCGGCGCTGTAAAGCGGCAGGAATTCGCCAGTGGAGAGTGCGGCATGATGGTTCCGCCAGAAAATCAGGCGACGAATCCACGCCCGGAGTTCCTTGTCGCCGTCTTCCCAATCGTAAGGGCCGCGATTGTATGGATCGCGATAGCCCTGCATACCGATCTCATCGCCGTAATAAATGGACGGTACGCCGGGATAGGTAATTTGCCAGAGCATGGCAAGCTCCGCCCGGGCCCGCGCCAGCTTCGCCTGCTCCCTGGGCAGCCGGTACTCCCCCCGTTGCTTCTGGCTCAACGCGTCCGGCGGCGGCGCCTCGCCGAGGATCGTCATCAGGCGCTCCACGTCGTGGCTCCCCAAGAGGTTCATCATGGCGTAGAAATTGTGGGCCGGGTAATTCTCCCGAAGGCTTTCCAGATGCTGCCCCAGCGCCGCGCCGTCCATGTGCCCCAGCAGGAAGTCCAGCACCGCCGTGCGGAAGGGATAGTTCATGGCGCCGTCGAGCTCGTGGCCGGAGAGATACGCCCGCTGCTGGCTGTAGCTGACCTTGTTGGATGCGTCTTCCCAGACCTCGCCGATCAGCACCGCCTCGGGATCGGTCTTCTTGAGCTCCTTGTAGAACGCCTGTGAGAATTCGGGCGGCAGCTCATCGATGACGTCGAGACGCCAGCCGCTGATGCCGGCCTTTGACCAGTGATGGAGCACGCTGTCCTCGCCGGAGATGATGAAGTCCATATAGGAGGGCTCCTCTTCCCTGACGTTCGGCAACGTGTCGAAGCCCCACCAGCTGTTGTAGGTGTTGGGATAGGAAATGAAATCATACCAGGCGAAATACGGCGATTTTTTCGACTGGTAAGCGCCAACGCTGTCATACTGCCCGTAGCGATTGAAGTAGCGACTATTGCTGCCGGTATGGCTGAAGACGCCGTCAATCAGGATGCGGATGCCCATCTCCTTAGCTTCGCGGCAGAGGGTGGAGAACTCCTCCTCCGTCCCCAGCAGGGGATCGATCTTATGATAGTCGCCGGTATCGTAACGATGGTTGCTCTCCGCCTCGAAGACCGGGTTGAAGTAGATGACGGAAATCCCCAGGTCCTTGAGGTACTGGAGCTTGGCCCGGATGCCGGCGAGGTTGCCGCCGAAGAAATCATAGGCGAGAATGGCCTTGGAGTATTCGTCCTTGAAATACTGCGGCGCGTCCTTCCAGGAAGAATGGAGCATCGCGCCGGGTTTTTCCGCCGCCGGTCCCTCGCGGTAGAAGCGGTCGGGGAATATCTGATACATCACGGACCGGCGGAACCAGGCCGGGGTATCCGCCTCCTTGTCATAGACCGTGATCTGGTAGGAAGCCGGCGCTTCCGTCTTCAACCTTCCCTTTCCGCCCAGGCGGCCGTCGTTGTTGCCGTAATATACGGTCTCGCCGTCAACGGTCAGGAGGAAGTAATACCAGATCAGCCCGCCTTCGGGCGGCAGCTTCACCGTCGCGCCGAGCCATATCTCGCCGGATTTCTTCTCCGTTCCCGACGAGGGCGCCATCTCTACGACCAGTTCGCCAGCATCGTCGCGCCAAAGCCGGACCTTGCCGGCCGCCGAACGCGCCCCGGTGATCCGGACGCCTAACCAGACGCGGCTGCCGGCCGCCGCCGCTCCGGTGGGGAAACGGTACGCCGCATCCTGTGAATCGTGTTCAATCGTGTATTGTTCCGCCAATGCCTAGTCCCCCTGTCACAATGCAAGAAGCGATTTCTTCCTTGGAAACGCCGGGCGCGGAATCTCTCCGCGCCCAATTCCCGCCGTCTGCCGAACGGTTTTTGCGTGAATCATTCCCCGCCCAGAAACTGTGGAAAAATAAACTATGCACCCGGTCTTTGTCTGCATAGTTTATTTTCCTCCAGTACCTTACCGCTGCAACAGCCGGTTGTAAAGATCCTTGTACTCAGCGGCTGATTTGTCCCAGCTGTAGTCCGATTCCATCGCGTTCGTCGCGATGGCCACCCAGTTCTTGATATCCTTGATGAGACCGATGGCCCGCTTGATGGTATAGAGGAATTCGTGAGCGTTGTAGTTCGGGAAAACGAAGCCGTTGCCTTCTTCCGTCGCCTTGTCGAAAGGCTGGACCGTATCCTTGAGTCCGCCCGTCGCCCGGACAACCGGGATGGCGCCGTAACGCAGGGCAATGAGCTGACCGATGCCGCAGGGCTCATACATCGAGGGCATCAGGAAGAGGTCGCTGGCAGCGTAAATGCGCTGCGCCAGTTCGTTGTTGAAGAAGATGTTGACCGATACCTTCTGGGGATGACGCCAGGCCAGCTCGCGGAACCAGTCCTCATAAACCCGGTCGCCCTGTCCCAGCAGCACGAACTGGATGTCCTCATGGAGCAGCAGCTCGTCGAGAACCCGGATTACGAGGTCGAGGCCCTTGGCCTCCACCATGCGGGACACCATGCCCAGCATCGGTATGCTCCGGCCCTCGGGGAGACCGATCTGCTTCTGCAGGGCGGTCTTGTTGTCGAGCTTCTTGGAGAGGCTGCCCCGGTCGTAGTTCACTTCGAGATTCACGTCGGTTTTGGGATCGTAAACGTTGTAGTCAAGACCGTTCACGATGCCGTAAAGGTCGTCACTCCTGAGGCGCAGCAGCCCGTCGAGGCCCTCGCCGAAGTACTCGTACTGGATTTCCTCCGCGTAGGTGCGGCTCACCGTCGAGATGAAATCCGAGTAGATGATGGCACCTTTCATGAAGTTCACGGCGTCGTAATATTCGAGGTCGCCGTTGTTGAAATACTTCCAGTCGAGCCCGAGGACGTCGGCCATGACGTTCTTGGGGAACACGCCCTGGTACTTCAGGTTGTGGATCGTGAACAGGGTGCGGATGCGCTCGTAGCGCTCGTCTCCCATGTGCTCAAGCCGCAGAAGGACGTTGATGAGCGCCGTGTGCCAGTCGTTGGTATGGATGACGTCCGGCCAGAAATCAATGGCGGCCAGTACCGACAGCACCGCCCGGGAGAAGAACGAGAAGCGGGCCGCGTCGTCGTCGTAACCGTAGAAGCCGTCCCGGCCGAAGTATTCCTCGTTGTCGATGAAATACCAGGTCACGCCCTCGTATTCGAGCTTTTCGACGCCGACGTACTTCTGGCGCCAGGCCACCGGGATTTCGCCGTTATAGACGTGCTCCATGCGGTTCCTGAACTCCTCCGGAATCGCGGCGTACTTCGGCAGCATGACCCGCACGTCCACGTCCTGTTTCCTGAGCGTCTTCGGCAGTGAGCCCGCCACATCGGCAAGACCTCCGGTCTTCACGAAGGGCACCGCCTCCGATGCCACATACAGAACCTTTAACATAAAATCAAACCCCCTTGCTTGATGGTTGTATTTTTGAAAATGATCTGCTCCTCCGCGAAAGGACTCACGCCTTTTTCCGAAGGTAGATGGTCGCCAGCGGCGGCAACGTCAGTGCCAGCGACTGGGGCCGGTCATGCCAGATGAAATCGTCGGTATGGCGGTCGCCTTCGTTGTTCACGCCGGAACCACCGTAACGCGGATCGTCGCTGTTCAGGACTTCCTGATAGACGCCCTTCTCGGGCACGCCGATGCGGTAACCGTGACGGACTTCCGGCGTGAAGTTGCAGACGACGACGACGAAATCGGAGCCGTCCTTCGCCCGGCGAATGAAGGACAGAACGCTCTGGTCGGCGTCGTTGCAATCGATCCACTCGAAGCCCCGCCAGTCGAAATCCACCTGCCAGAACGCCGGGTGCTCGACGTAGAAGCGATTGAGCTCGCGCGAGAAGCCCTGCATCTGGGTATGCTTCTCGTACTGCTCCACCAGGTGCCAGTCGAGGCTGTCGTCGAAGTTCCACTCGATGAACTGGCCGAACTCGCCGCCCATGAACAGGAGTTTCTTGCCCGGATGGGCCATCCAGTAGCCGAAGAAGGCCCGGAGCCCGGCAAATTTCTGCCAGTAGTCACCCGGCATCTTGCTGAGAAGCGAGCACTTGCCATGCACGACTTCGTCGTGGGAAAGCGGCAACACGAAGTTCTCGGAGAAAGCGTACATCAGCGAGAACGTCAGCTTGTTCTGGTTCCATTTACGGTAAATGGGATCGAGGCTCATGTACTTCAGGACGTCGTTCATCCAGCCCATGTTCCACTTGTAATTGAAACCCATGCCGCCCATGTAAACCGGCTTGGAGATCAGCGGCCAGGAGGTGGATTCCTCGGCAATCATCAGCGCCTGCGGGCAGGCCTCAAAAACGGCCATGTTGAGCTGCTTCAGGAAATCCATCGCTTCGAGGTTACCGGTGCCGCCATACTTGTTCGGCGCCCACTCGCCGTCCTTGCGACCGTAGTTCAGATAGAGCATATTGGCCACGGCGTCAATGCGCAGACCGTCGATATGGAACTCTTCCAGCCAGAACAGCGCGTTGGAAATCAGGAAGCTCCGGACTTCGGTGCGACCGTAGTCGAAGTTCGTCGTGCCCCAGTCGCGGTTCTCGGCCCGTTGCTCGTTGTCGGACTCGTAGAGGTTCGGCCCGTCGAAATGCCGCAGGCCCTCGTCATTGTTGCAGAAATGACCCGGCACCCAGTCCATGATGACGCCGAGCCCCGCCTGATGAGCGGCGTCCACCAGGTACTTGAAATCCTCCGGCGTCCCGTAGCGGCTGGTAACGGCGAAATAGCCCGTGGCCTGATAGCCCCAGGAGCCGTCGTAGGGATGCTCGCAGAGCGGCATGAATTCGAGATGGGTGTAGTTCATGTCTTTGGCATAGCCGATCAGGACGTCGGCCAGCTCCCGGTAAGAGAGATAGCCGCCGTCGGGATTGCGCCGCCAGGAGCCCAGATGCACCTCGTAGGTCAGCATGGGCTTCTCGTAGGAGCTGCCCTGCTTCTGCGCCTCGTACCAGGCCTGGTCGTGCCAGTCATAGGCGGCGAAGTCGTAAGTCTTCGAGGCCGTTTCCGGTTTCTTCTCAGCGTAGAAGGCGTAGGGATCCGCCTTCATGATGTGAGGCCCGCCCCAGGGAGGCTCGATGGCGTATTTATAGACGGTCTCGGACGGCAGGCCGGGAATGAATACTTCCCAAATCTCGCCGTCACCGATCTTCGTCATGGGATTCTCCCGGGTGTCCCAGGAATTGAAATCCCCTACGACACTGACAGCTTTCGCCTCCGGCGCCCAGACGGCAAAGCGCACACCGCGTACGCCCTTCCGCTCGATATAGTGGGCACCCAGCATTTCCTGGGCATGATAGTTCGTTCCCTGGTGGAAAAGATAGAGATCGTAGTCCGCCAATGCGGCTGTCTTCATGTCGATTCCTCCCTCCGGTCAATCGAGCTCTACCGGATGAATATCCCAGATGTCGCGCGCATACTCGTGGATCGTGCGGTCCGACGAGAAAATCCCGGATTGGGCGATGTTGAGGAGCATGGAGCGCCGCCAGCCGTCTTTGTCCTGATAGCGGCGGTAGATTTCTTCATGGGCTTTCCGATAGGCGTCGAAGTCCTTCAGGATGAAGAACTCGTCGTTGTTCTGCAGGAGGTAGTCATAAAGCGAGCGGAAATCGTCATAGGTGTTGTCAACCAGTCGCTCCAGGACGCGCCGCACCGACTCGTTGCCGTGGTACTCCTCCCAGGCGGAATAGCCGCCCTTCTCGTAGTAGTTCATGACCTCCTCGGCTTTGAGGCCGAAGATGACGCAGTTCTGGTCGCCCACGGCGTCGCGGATTTCCACGTTGGCCCCGTCGAGGGTGCCCAGCGTGATGGCGCCGTTCATCATGAACTTCATGTTGCCGGTGCCCGAGGCTTCCTTGCTGGCCGTCGAGATCTGCTCGGAAACGTCCGCCGCCGGATAGACGATCTCGCCCAGGGAAACGCCGAAATTCTCCAGGAACACCACCTTGATGATCTTGCCCACCACCGGATCCCTGTTGATCTTTTCCGCCACGGCGCAGATGAGGCGGATCGTCTCCTTGGCGATGTGGTAGCCCGGCGCCGCCTTGCCGCCGAAG
>JAEEGN010000205.1 GCA_016280345.1 Selenomonadaceae bacterium
AGGCCGGGCTCGGCAACCCGCAAGTTTCGGAGCTTGCGGCCGGGCGGCCGGTGTCTCCGGCTTCGTATGTCCTGACCGCTTGTTTCTCTGACACGGACACACCGCCGGCGACACGCCGGACGGCCGGAAGGGGGGCGTGAGCGATGGAGAGGTATCGTGAAACGATTACTCTTAACGGCGACAGCAGAATTCTTTCCACCTCTGACGATTTCAAACAATCGACCATCGTAGCGGCAAATCATGATGACTCCATTGGTTACGGCGTTTCGGTGACGGACGAATTCATTGGAGATAACTATGAAGGTATCCTCGACCTGGCCGATGGCGACGATTCCCTGAACATCACTGGCCCAAAAGGTAGTACTCAAGGTCTATATTATGTATTATCGAAGGCCAAGGTTGACCTGGGCGAGGGGGACGACTCGCTGTATGTCGCGCAGGATTCCGGTTCTTGCGTCATCGACAGCACGATCCTGGCCGGTACCGGCAACGATACCCTCCGCTTCGAGGGAGACGTCGTTGCGCAATTTAATTCCGCCGATATTTTCAATGTTTTCAACCTTGGCACCGGCGCCGACGTCGTTGCCGTCGGTGGCCTAATGCGCCAGACCAGCCTGACCGCCGGTGCCGGCGACTCCGTCGGCGATACGATTGCGGTGAATGGCAATGTCGTGTTAAGCAAGTTTACCCTGGGCGACGGGGACAACCGCCTGGATTTTCTGGGAAACAATAGCGAATATAAAAGCGCCAACAACATCACCGTTACCGGCGGCAGCGGCAACGATACCCTCTATTTTCAAAATTGGATTCTCAGCAGTTACAAACCCAATGAGCTCAACGACATCGACCTGGGGGCGGGGGACGATTCCGTCTACGTCGGCGGTCAGACGCATAAAATCAGCCTGAAAGCCGGCGAAGGCGACGATGCGGTGACGTTTCAGCACGGCGTCGTAGGAGTGAACGGCAAAAATTGCGTCATCGACCTGGGCAACGGCGATAACCGCCTGACCGTCGGGGCGGATGATGGCGTGGTACATCCTGGTGAGATCCATCATTGGTGTCTGAATTTTGCCAGCATCACCGGCGGCAGCGGCAAGGACTTCGTTTCGCTGCAGGGCTCGGCGAGCGATACCCACATCCGCCTGGGCGACGGCGCCGATTCCATCGTGGCCGCCTCGCTGGAGGGGGCAAAGCCGATGGGCTGGGTGGGCGAGACGGAGTTCAACCTGGGGGACGGCGCCGACTTCGTGTCCATCCAGGGCGACATCAGCCACTGGCTCGACGTCTGGGGCGGCGAAGGCAACGACTCCGTCATCATCGACGGATCGCTGATAAAATATTACGAAGACAAAGACACCCTGTACGTGCCCTGGGTCATGCTGGATGACGGCGACGACTATCTGCGGCTGTCCGGCGTGGCCGAGGACGGCACGAATATCCGCATCGATCCCGGTGCCGGGGCCGACAGCATTTCCCTGCACCGGCCCGAGGACATCAAGAAGCTCATCATCACCGGCAGCTCGAGCGCTACCGTATCGGACAAGACGCTGACGGCCGAAGACTGCATTATCCTCGACGAGGGCCTGGAAGATTTGGCGCAGCACCTGATGATGGACGAGCAGGGCTTCCTCTACTACGACAGCGTAAAGACGGGCGTCCAGGTGTCGCCGGACAAACAGGGCGAATACGGCATCAACGTGCAGAGCGGCACTACGGGAGAACGCGCGACGCTGCACCCGGACGTCTTTGTGATGCCGACGCTGCCGCCCTCGCCGACGCCCACGCCTACGCCCGACACCATGCCGCCGGGCTACTGGAACTCCGACGGCGTTTACGTCATCACCGGCGTGGAGGACGCCGACAACAACATCGACATCCGCGGCCTCGACAGCGTCGTCATCGTGTCGCTCTCCGGCGGCGACGATACCGTGGCGGCGGCGGGCCGCGGCGATACGATCCTGACCGGCGGCGGCGCCGACAGCGTGTGGGTGACGGGCGAAAGCGGCGGCTATATCGACACCGCCAGCGGCGACGACACGCTGAACCTGGCCGGCGCCAACGCCACCGTGAACCTCGGCGGCGGCAGCGATAAAGCCACCGTGGGCAGCGACAACGCCCGTATCGACCTTGGCGACGGCGCCGACACCCTGGCCCTCTCCGGCCTCGGCGGCTCGGTGAAAGCCGGCACCGGCGACGACGTTTTGGACGTCACCGGCGGCACCGGCCATTCCCTCGACGCCGGCAGCGGCAGCGCCTCCACTTCCGTCCGGGGAACCTACGAAACGATGTACGCCGGCACCGGCGACGACACCATCCTCTTCGACGGCAACGGCAGCGACGGCTTCAACTACGTCAATCTCGTCGAGGACAACAACC
>JAEEGN010000206.1 GCA_016280345.1 Selenomonadaceae bacterium
AAGTCTTTGTGCGGAAAGGTGGTCGAGTATGACTTCCTTGATGAGGTGGCCTTCGATAGTGTTCATGGCGACGAGATTCCCGAGAAGGTGACGGTATGGCCTGGGATGAAGTTTATAGTCGTAGAAACAGGTGAAAAGTATGTATACTTCACCGGCAGTGTAAACGGAAAGGCCGATACGCGTTTCGTGGTTCCGCGAAAGGATTTTGAGCTGGGGTATCTGCATGTCTTGCCGGATGAGGTGAAGGGTAAGGAGAATGTCGGCAAGGTAGTTGAAGCGAAGAAGCCGTTCCAAATTCATTTTGATGTTTATTATTATGGTCCTTTTGGTTTCGGGGGTAACTGGATGAAAACTAAGCCGGGTGTCAAATTCAAGATAACCGGCATGCTCCCCGATGGGGATTATGCCTGCACGGCGCTGGATGGTGAATTCGTAGGGGACGCTGCAGATCTGGCGCAGCGGAACACCGTGCCGTACTTAAGGGAAAGGTTTGGATATGTTGACGATTTTCACCTTCCGGCCCTTGCGCTTGTGGATGGAAGGGTGGAGGTCGTGGACTGGACCGAGCCGGAAACGACCGTCGATTCTGACGATGGAGAAGCGGTGGCCGACGGATGCGATTGGGATGACGAGGAGGAAGAAGCGTGCGAAGAGAAGCAGGTCTGCGGGTATCCAGAAGGCTATGCCGTTGGCGAGCCGCACGGTACCTACTGCGTGATAGACCTTCTTGCGCCCGAGGGCGGTAATCCAGTCTCCTACCTCCCTGATGTCCCGGAAGGGGGATGGACGAACGAGTACAAGACAACGAAAATCGTGCTGAAGCTGATCAAAGGGGGTGAATTTACGATGGGGAATGGTGAGAAGCCCGATATCAGGCAGGTCAATCCGCCGCACTCCGTAAGCCTTCCCAATGATTTCTACATCGGAGTCTTCCCCGTGACGAAGAGGCAGTTTGACCTTGTGGTTGGCGGAGAGCCGGGGGACGGGGATCAACTTGATGCGGCGAGGGCTGTCTGTCCCGCGAACAATGTTGCCTACAACGACATTCGCGGACGCATGTACGGCTTCAACTGGCCGGAGTCTTCTGAAGTAGATTACGGTAGTTTCCTTGGTCTCCTTCGCAAGCGGTGCGGAATCGAGAATATCGACATTCCGACTGCCGCGCAGTGGGAGTACGCCTGCAAGGCAGGCAGCGCCGCTTCGCAGTCTTTGAGCAAGGAAGAGATGGCGAAGATTGCATGGTCGGAGGAGAATGCCGAAGGAAGGCCTCATCCTGTTGGCCAGCTTCAGCCCAATGCATGGGGGTTATACGACATGCTCGGCAATGTCTGGGAATGGTGCCTGGACTGGTATGGGCGCAATGCCGGAGATGGTGAACGCACACTTCTTGCTCCCGCCGGAATTGTGCCTGATTTTCCCAATCAGAGGTCAATCTTTTCTTTCATGTTGACGTCAAGGCAGTATGCGCGAGAAATGAGAGGAGGGGGATGGAATGTCCCGGCAGCGGCTTGCGATGCAAGCTCACGGGGTACAAGTGGCCAATCCAACCGTTACGACTTTGCAGGATTCCGGTTGTCCATCACGTTGCAATGAGCCGAGTCGCAAACATGGCCCGCTGGTCATGGGCGCTTTTTGGCCTGGAATGGGGAATGCTGAATTATTTTCACGGGAGAGTGTAATAAAGCGCTGAGAGCAATGTTTATATTTTTTAGCGCTGACATTCAATTAATGTGGATGCAGTAAAAAAGGAGTAAACACGAAATGACTACGAACAGACCGAAGAAGAAGCGTAAGATGGTGCCCATCTACGACTTTGACGACATCCTCGCGGGAAAGAAGAACCCGAAGAAGATCGGCCGGATGAGCGATCCCGACGCCCCAGGGCCGGTGATTCTCGACCGTGAAGCCTGGAACCGGCTCATCGAAGGAGGGAAGCATGGATGCTGAAACCGAGAGAATGATTGACGAGTACAGGCCCTTGATGGAGGCGATCGTCTTCCTCAAGGACGGAACCGTCGACAAGGTCGAGACGCCCTACGGGAAGGAGTTGCCGGAGTGTGACCGCAGCCCAGTTGTCCAGAGGGTCGTGGACATGTACCGTGAATGGCCGCATAAGGGCAGGGCACGTCTCTTCGTCTACCCCAACGGCTGCTTCGGCGCAAGTGTGGATGACTGACGAACCACGAGCCAGGAAATTGTGCTGTACTCTGCGTGGTAGGACGAAAGCGGAATGGAAACGGAACAGAACTACATGACAGAAACAAATGACAGACCCAAGCTGGTGGTCCTCAACGGATCGTTCAACCCGCCCACGCTGGCGCACCTCGACCTTCTGAAGAAGGCCATGGCGGCGGTCGGCGCCGGGCGGGGGCTCTTCCTTCCTGCGAACGACGAATATGTCCGGCGAAAGATGGCGAAGGCGAACGAGAGCGTCGTCATCGGCGCGGAGGCGCGAATCGCCATGCTGGAGGCGATGTGCCGTGGCGAACCGTCTCTGGGGCTCTCCCTTGTGGACATGGGCGCCGCGCGCACGTGCACGTATGAATCTCTGCTCAAAGTGTCGGAACAGAATCCAGGTTACGACGTTCTGCTCGTCATCGGCGCAGACAAAATCAAGATCGTTCCGAAATGGCTGAGGGTGAATGAACTTCTCCGCGACTTCAAGTTCGTCATCTCGCGGCGCGGTGACGATGCGGTTGAGGACCTGATCGCCAAGAGCCCCATCGCAGATGCCCTTTCGGCTGCGACAGCCGCGACGTTCGAGATTGGCGGTGACGTTGCCGACATGAGTTCATCTGAGGTGCGTCGCCTGTTTGTCGCCGGGGAAAACTACGCGGCGCTGCTCCATCCGGCGTCGGCGGAGGTGCTGGCACGGTACACGCCCAGGGATTTTCCTCCGTTGGATTTCGATTCCTGGGCCAGGATCGTCCTGAGCACTGGCCGTTTCGGCGAAAA
>JAEEGN010000207.1 GCA_016280345.1 Selenomonadaceae bacterium
TCACGCGGATACGGATCTGGTCCGCCGACACCGACTCCACCGTCCCGGCCCGCTTGGCCAGCACCATGACGCCGGAGTCGCAGGCGGCCTTGTACTCCATGCCCGTCCCCACCAGCGGGGCCTGGGTGCGCAGGAGCGGCACCGCCTGGCGCTGCATGTTGGCGCCCATTAAGGCGCGGTTGGCGTCGTCGTTCTCCAGGAACGGGATCATCGCCGTGGCGATGGAAACCACCTGCTTCAGCGACACGTCGATATAGTCCACACGGTCCCGGTGTACCAGCACCGTTTCCTCGTGGTGGCGGGCCGTGACGCGCTCGTTCACGAACCAGCCGTTCTCGTCCAGCGGCTCGTTGGCCTGGGCGATGATGATGTTGTCTTCCTCGTCGGCCGTCAGGTAGCGGACCTCGTCCGTTACCCGCTTCTTCACCTTGTCGACCTTGCGGTACGGCGTCTCCATGAACCCGAACTGGTTGATCCGGGCGTAGTTGGACAGCGAACCGATGAGGCCGATGTTCGGACCTTCCGGCGTTTCAATCGGACACATACGGCCGTAATGGGAGTTATGCACGTCGCGGACCTCGAAGCCCGCCCGCTCCCGGGAAAGGCCGCCCGGGCCCAGGGCCGACAGGCGTCGCTTGTGGGTAAGCTCCGACAGGGGGTTGTGCTGATCCATGAACTGGGAAAGCTGCGAGGAGCCGAAGAACTCCTTGATCGCCGCCACCACCGGCCGGATATTGATGAGCGCCTGGGGCGTGATGACGTCCACGTCCTGGATCGACATGCGTTCCCGAACCACCCGCTCCATGCGGGAAAGGCCGATGCGGAACTGGTTCTGCATCAGCTCGCCCACCGAGCGCACCCGGCGGTTGCCCAGATGGTCGATATCGTCGGTACGGCCCACGCCGTCCACCAGATTCAGGAGATAGCTGATGGAAGCCAGGATATCGTTGCGGGTAATCGTGCGGTAATTGTAGGCCAGCGTCGGCGAACAGATGAGCTTCAGCCGCTTCGCTTCGCCCTCTTCATCCTTCACCCGGATGTAGAGGACCACCGCCTCCCCCTCCGGGAACAGCGCCGCCTCGTCCTCCGCCGTGATCTTGTCCAGCATCAGCTCGTCGATGACCTCGCCCGCCGGCAGGACGATCTCCCCCGTCTCCCTGTTGACCAGGGGCTCTTCCAGGATATGGCCCAGGATGCGCCGCTTCCAGCCGAGCTTCTTCGTCAGCTTGTAGCGCCCCACCGTCGCCAGGTCATAGCGTCGGGGATCGAAGAAGTAATTGTCCAGCAGCTGCTGGGCGTTCTCCGCCACCGGCGGCTCACCGGGACGCAGGCGCCGATAGATCTCCTTCAGCGCCTCTTCCTTCGTGGGCATGCTGTCGCGCTCCAACGTCGACCGGATCATCGGATGATGGTCGAAGATTTCCTCGATTTCCTCGTTGGATTCATAGCCCAGCGCCCGGATCAGGATCGTCACCGGAATCTTGCGATTGCGGTCGATGCGCACCGACAGAACGTCGTTCACGTCCGTCTCCAGCTCGATCCACGCCCCCCGGTTCGGGATCAGCGTAGAATTGTAGAGCTTCTTGCCCGAGGAATCAATCGTTTCCATATAATATGCGCCCGGCGAACGCACCAACTGGCTTACGATGACGCGCTCGGCGCCGTTGATGATGAAGGTGCCCGTTTCCGTCATCAGCGGGAAATCCCCCATGAAGACGTCCTGCTCCTTGATTTCGCCGGTCTCCTTGTTCAGGAGCTGCACCTTGACCCGGAGCGGCGCGTTGTAGGTAACGTCCCGCTCTTTGCACTCATCGAGCGGGTACTTCGGCTTCCCGAGGGAAAACTCGCCGAAGGAAAGGACCAGATTGCCCGCGAAATCCTGAATGGGCGAGATATCGTTGAATATCTCGTTGAGCCCTTCCCTCATGAACCAGTCATAGGAATTGCGCTGGATATCCAGCAAATGCGGCATCTCCATGACTTCTTTGATCTTGGCGTAACTATACCTTGTTCTTTTTCCCACCGGCACAGGATTAAACATCCAACCCGTCACTCCTTAGGCCAAAAATGACAACACGGCGCACGGCAAGCGCGATTGACGTGCAAAAAACAGAGAGCAAGAAAAGACAAGGCTTACGTCGTTTTTTAAACCTTGTCCCAGATCAGCCCGTATTCCATTCAGGCGCACGATTGCTCCCGGAAAACCACACGATCATCTCTCGTTTGGCCGCGCAAAAAAGCCGAAATCTTAACCAATAGGATATTTCTGCAATTTAGTATAATAGCATATACGAAAATCGCTGTCAAATGTTTTTTATTAAAATAGGAAATGGTATAATAGGGACACTTGACGAAACAAAGGGAAATTTCGCGCCGACCCTGCGGCCGCCTTGCGGGCGCAAGCGAAAAGGCGCCGCGCGGACAACGCGGCCGAGGCAGGGAAAGAAGGGAGGAAGGGGCATGGAAAGGAACGCGCCCGGCATTTGCTGCCTGGCGACATCGCCCGGTTGGAACGATTTGCAGCTCACCAAGAACTGCGGCATCGTGCCTTTCCTGTTTCATAAATTGTTCGGGTTCCGGGCGGTGATGGCCGGCGGGCGGAACGGGGAATATCCCTCGCTGACCCGGTATCTCCCGGGCGTCGTCATGGAATTCATCGAAAACCCTGACGGGCCGGACGTGGTGCGCTACATCGAGACCCGGGCGGCGGACATCGACCTCCTGGTCCTGCACGGACCCCAGGAATACTACTACGCGGCGCCGCTGACCCGCTACCGGCAGCTCCGCCCCGACGGCAAAGTCTATCTGGAGCTGGACCCCAACGGCGCCTGGATGGACCAGCTTCCCTGGAACACCCCCGGCTTCCGGGCCTTCCTGGAAAAGACGGACGTCGTCGGCACCAGCTGCCGGAAAATGCAGCGGTACCTCGCCGCCAAGTGGCCCTGCCGGGTAGAGTATCTGCCCAACGGTTTCCATGATTTCAGCGGCACCGACCGGCCCGTGGACTTTTCCGGGAAAGAAGACGTCATCCTGACCGTAGGGCGGATCGGCACGCTGGAAAAGAGGAATTCCCTCCTCCTGGAAACCTTCGCGTCAATCGCCGACGAGCTGCCCGGCTGGCGGGTGCGGTTCGTCGGTCCGGCGACGCCGGATTTCCAGGCGCTGGCAGCGAAGCTTCTGGCGGCGCGGCCCGATCTGAAAGACCGGATAGAACTTCCCGGGCCGGTGTATGACAAGAAGGCCCTGTTGCAGGAATACCGGCGGGCAAAGGTGTTCTGCCTGACCTCTTTCAAGGAAGGCGGAACCCCCAACGTGGTGGCGGAAGCGCTTTTCGGCGGTTGTTATATGATAACCTCCGCCATTGACGGGGCGGAGGACATCGTGGACGAAGGACGCTGCGGCGACGTTTTCCCCATCGACGACGGGGCGGCGCTGGCCGATACGCTGCGGCGGGCCTGCGGGAACAAGGCCCGTCTGCTCCGGGGCGGCCAGCGAGCCCGGCAGTACGGCAGCGAAAACTTCGATTTCACGAAAATCGTCCGGCGGTTGTACTATCTTCTATATGGAGAAGGAGGTGCGAAATGAGCCGGCTGTTCATCGACGGAAGCTGCTGGGCCTTGTCGTTGCCGGAAGGCGGGCGATACGACCTCTGGGATACCGGCGACCTCTTCGCCAATCACAGCGCCGTGGGGCTTTTGGGGATGCTGGACGAAAACGGCTTCGGAGACGTCGCCCACTCCTTCATGGCCCGTCTGCATGGCGACGTGACCGCGCTGGAAGGCGCGGGGCTGACGCGGCAGATCATGCTGCTGCTGACGGTCAGGGCACTCCTGCATAAATACCGTCCTTACCGGATCCTGTACGTCAGCGGTATGCCGAACGCTTCCCTGGCGGAGCGGCTGGCTGACCGGATCGCGGAATTCCATAAGAAGAACCGCCTGTACTGTCTGACGGATACGGCCGTTCCGCCCGGCCTGACGGAAAAAGCGGCGGTCTGGCACACGGATTGGGAAGACGCCCTCCTGCCGCAACGAACCTTCGACGTGATCCTGCTGGAACGCGCCGACCGCATTCCGGCAGCGTTCCTGGAACCGCTGCTGTTGGGGCTGGCCCCCTTCGGCCTGCTGCTGGCCGAAGCCTCCCCGCCCCTGCTGGCGTCGGCCCTCCGCCAGCGCCTGCCCGAAGCCAGGGCTTTGCCGCTGACGGACGATTCGCCGCTTTTCATTCACACCATAACGCCGGAAGAATGGCGGGCCAACCAGGCAGACACCGTGGATTATGCCGTGACGAGGCTCAAAGAGCACATCGCCGCCCTGATGGCCTCGATCGCCCCGCCGGCGGAGAAATCCCTGCCCAGCCGTGATTACCTGGCGGCCGCGGCCGAGATCGAGGACTCCGTCCTCGCGATTTACGGAACGCTGACCAGCGTCGATATCAAGTATCTGGCCAACCGTCTGAAGGAAGCCGCCATCGACGCCCATCTGGGCATCGGCACCGCCGAAAAGGCGGGAACCGCCTGGACAAAGCTGGACGAGGAAATGCGCCGGTACGAGGACTTCCCCGCCAGCGACGGCACGCCGTTCCGCTGAGAAAGCGCCGGCATCAGCCAGCCGGAAGATGAACAAAAAGCTTTTTTGAAAAGAACAGGTATGATATACTGTTGTTTATAATGGCAAAAGCTGAGCGCCGTATGAAACGGGCCGCCACGGGAGCGGAGCGTCTGCTCCGCCGCCTCGGTGGACGTCGCGCATTGAGGCCGCGGCGCGGCAGGGAAAACGGAGGTCGGCGTGGAATACGTCAGCGATTACGAGTCTCCCCTGGGCCGCGTTTGGCTCGCGGGCAGCGAAGCGGAACTCACGGGGCTCTGGTTCGAAGGGCAGCGCTTCCTTGACGCCACCCGTATCGCCGCCGGGACCCCGGGCGAATCCGCCGCCATCCGGGCGGCGAAAGCGTGGCTCGACCGCTACTTCGCCGGTGCTGATCCGGGAAAAGTCCCGCCGCTCCGCTATTCGGCCAGTGCCTTTCGCCAGGCGGTCTGGGCGGCGCTCCGGGAAATTCCCTACGGCCGGACCGTGACTTACGGCGCGCTGGCCGCGCGGGCGGCGGCTCGGCTCGGCGTTCCCCGGCTTTCCGCCCGGGCGGTGGGGGGTGCCGTGGGGCATAACCCCATCGCCATCCTCATTCCCTGCCACCGGGTCATCGGCGCCGACGGCAGTCTTACCGGCTACGCCGGCGGCATCGGGCGAAAAGCCCGGCTCCTGGCCCTCGAGGGCGCCCGCGACGGAAACCGCCCGCCCCTTCCGGGCACTACCGGGCGCAGGGGCAAAAACGCCGGCGCGGTCAATCTGTAAGCCGTAACGCGAACGTCAAAGAAGGTGCCGTCATGAGAAAAACCGATCCGGCCATCTATTTCTTCGCCCTCGGCCATCTCTGCGTCGATTGGGCCCAGGGCGCGATCCCGGCGCTTTTGCCTTACTTCATCGAGCACTTCGGTCTCTCCTATCAGGAGGCGGCTTCCCTGGTCTTTGCCAACGTTCTCCTGTCCTCGCTGCTCCAGCCGTTTTTCGGCTATTATTCCGACAAAGTCTCCCTGCCCTGGTTCATCCCGCTGGGGCCGGTTTTCTGCGGTCTCAGTATCTCTCTGATCGGCTTTTCCGCCTCCTACGGGGCGCTCTTCATTGCCGCCATGCTCTGCGGCGTGGGCAGCGCTCTCTTTCACCCGGAAGCGGCGCTCCTGGCAGGGCGCCTTGCCGGCGGGCGCAAGGGGCAGGCGCTCTCGACCTTCTCCGTGGGCGGCAACGCCGGTTTTGCCATAGGCCCCGTCGTCGCGGGCTTCTGCGCCTATACGCTGAGTATCCACTCCCTGCTTCTCTTCGGCATTGTAAACGCCTTGGCCGCCATCCTCATCGCCCACCACCTGCCCGCAGCCATCGCCCGGGCCGGCCGGGCAGCGCGACCGGCAATGGCCGGCGGCGCCGTTCTCCGCCAGCGGAACGACTGGCGTTCTTTCGGCAAGCTCTCCGTCACCATCCTGGCCCGGTCGCTGGGCTTCACGTTGAGCAATACCTTCATCCCGCTTTTTTGGATCAGCGTATTAGCGGCCACGCCCCGGCAGGGAACCGTGGCCCTCTCGGCGCTCTTCGTGATGGGCGCCTGTTTCACTTACATCGGCGGCCTGATTGCCGACCGGATTGGCTTCGTACTGGTGCTGCGGGCCTCGTTCCTGGTGATGATCCCGGCCATGTTCTGCCTGTTCCACAGCACCAGCCTGACGACGGCCAGCCTGCTCCTCCTCCCGGCGGCGGTGGCGATTTTCCTGCCTTACAGCCCCATCGTGGTCCTGGGGCAGAAATACCTGGGCCGGAACGCCGGCTTCGCCTCCGGTATCACCCTGGGCCTCAGCACCACCATCGGCGGCATCTTCGCGCCCGTCGTCGGCTGGGCCGCCGACCGCTGGGGGCTGACGAACGCGCTGGAAATCCTCTGGATTGCCGGAGTCGCCGGCGCCATCGCCGCCTTCCTGCTGAAGGAGCCCCGGGAAGCCTGAAGGCCGGCCGGGACCATGTAACCACATGAAATTGCGATACCATTGAAAAAATATGATACAGGGCGGGCAGCACCCGCCGGAAAGGGGTTCAAACAGAGATGGACAAGAAAGAGGCGCTGGAGCGCGCATTGAAGGACATCGAGAAGGAGTTCGGCAAGGGGGCTATCATGCGCCTCGGCGAAGCCACGGCCAACATGAACGTGGAGGTCATCCCGACGGGTATCCTGCCGCTGGACATCGCCCTCGGCGTCGGCGGCCTGCCCCGGGGGCGCATCATCGAGGTCTATGGACCGGAGTCCTCGGGCAAGACGACGGTGACGCTCCACATGATCGCCGAGGCGCAGCGGCGCGGCGGACTCGCGGCCTTCATCGACGCCGAACACGCCCTCGACCCGGTGTACGCGAAAAAGCTCGGCGTCGATACCGACAACCTGCTGATCTCCCAGCCGGACACCGGCGAGCAGGCGCTGGAAATCGTCGAGGCCCTGGTGCGCAGCGGCGCCATTGACATGATCGTAGTGGACTCGGTGGCGGCACTGGTGCCGAAGGACGAGATTGAAGGCGACATGGGCGCCTCCCACGTAGGCCTGCAGGCGCGGCTCATGAGCCAGGCCATGCGCAAACTCACCGGCTTCATCTCGAAATCCAAATCCATCGCCATCTTCATCAACCAAATCCGCGAGAAGGTCGGCGTGACCTACGGCAACCCCGAGGTCACCACCGGCGGCCGGGCACTGAAATTCTACTCCACCATCCGAGTTGAAGTCCGCAAGGGCGAAGCCTTAAAGCAGGGAACCGACGTCATCGGCAACCACGCCAAGGTCAAGGTGGTCAAGAACAAGGTCGCGCCGCCCTTCAAGACCTGCGAATTCGACATCATGTTCGGCGAGGGCGTTTCCCGCGAGGGCTGCGTCATCGACATGGCGACGGACTTCGACATCATGAACAAGAGCGGTTCCTGGTACGCCTATAACGGCAACCGTCTGGGCCAGGGCCGGGAAACGGTGAAGGACCTGCTGAAGACGCAGCCGGCGCTCTATGAGGAGCTGGCGGAAAAGGTACTGGCGAAAGTCAGGGAAAAAGCTACGGAAGAGGAAAAGAAGGCGGACGCCAAGCTGGCGGCGGCAACCGCCAAGGCAGAAAAGGCGGCGGCCAAAGCCGCGGCGAAGGATGAAGCGGGCAACGCCTAAGCCAACGGCCCTGCAGAAGGCGGTGGAGCTCTTGGCCGGGCAGGACCATAGCACGGCGAAGCTCACGGAAAAGCTCGTCCGGCGCGGCTACGAGACGGACGAGATCGAGGCGGCGGTAACGCGGCTCACGGAGAAGCGCTACCTCAACGACGAAGCCGTCTGCCAGCGGCAGTTCCAATATTTGTATGAAGAAAGCCGCCTGAGCCTGCGGCAGATCGTGGAAAAGCTCCGGCAGCGGGGCTTCCCCGGCGAGGCCATCGAAGCCTGCCGCCCCGAGGACAGCCGGGAACGGGAAGAAGCGGTCGCCCTGGCCTGCCTGCGGGCGAAGTTCCGCGCCCCGGCCCCGGCGGAAAAGTGGAAAGTATTTCTCTACCGCCGCGGATTCGACATGGCAGTCTGCGAAGCGGCGGCGGCATCATTCCGGGCGGAAGCGCCCCAAGCGGTGGAGGAGGATGACGGATTTGACGAATGAAATGGTGCTGGTGCTGGACTACGGCGGCCAATACAACCAGCTGATCGCCCGCCGGGTGCGGGAGGAGCACGTTTACTGCGAGGTTCATCCCTATACCATGCGTCTCGACGAGATCCGGGCGAAAAAGCCCCGGGGCATCATCCTGACCGGCGGCCCCAACAGTGTCTATGGGCCCAACGCCCTGACCTCGGACCGGGCCCTCTTTGATCTCGGCGTGCCGGTGCTTGGCATCTGCTACGGCAGCCAGCTCATGGCCCAGGTCCTGGGCGGCCGGGTGGAGGCGGCGCCGGTCTCCGAGTACGGGCGCACGGAAATCTCCATCACCGCCCGCGACTCGCGCCTGTTCACCGGCGTATCGTCCCGGACCACCGGCTGGATGAGCCATACCGACTACATCGCCGCCCTGCCGCCGGGTTTCCGGGCCACGGCCAAGACCGCGAACTGCCCCTTCGCCGCCATGGAGGACGCTGACCGCGGCCTCTACGCCGTACAGTTCCATCCCGAAGTCCTGCACACCGTCGAGGGCAAGAAAATCCTCCGCCAGTTCGTGCGCGACATCTGCGGCTGCGCCGGCGACTGGCGCATGGACTCCTTCGTCGAAACAACGGTGGCGGCCCTGCGGCAGAAAATCGGCGACGGCCGCGTCCTCTGCGCCCTCTCCGGCGGCGTGGATTCCTCGGTGGCGGCGGTGCTGCTCTCCAAGGCCATCGGCAAGCAGCTCACCTGCGTCTTCGTCGACCACGGCCTGCTGCGCAAGAACGAAGGCGACGAAGTGGCGGCGGTCTTCGGCGAGGACGGCCCCTACGACCTGAACTTCGTACGGGTGGACGCCAGCCAACGGTTCTACGAAAAGCTCCGGGGCGTCACCGACCCGGAGCGGAAGCGCAAGATCATCGGCGAGGAATTCATCCGCGTCTTTGAAGCCGAAGCGAAAAAGATCGGCCGGGTAGACTTCCTGGCCCAGGGTACCATCTATCCCGACGTCATCGAAAGCGGCCTCGGGAAATCCGCCGTCATCAAGTCCCATCACAACGTCGGCGGCCTGCCGGACCACGTGGACTTCAAGGAAATCGTCGAGCCCCTGCGGTTGCTCTTTAAGGACGAAGTCCGCGAAGCCGGCCGCGCCCTCGGCATCCCCGAAAACCTCGTCCGCCGCCAGCCTTTCCCGGGGCCGGGCCTCGGCATCCGCATCATCGGCGAGGTCACCAAGGAAAAGATCCGGATCGTCCAGGACGCCGACGCCATCTACCGCGAGGAAATCGCCAGGGCCGGCGCCGACAAGGACCTCGGCCAGTATTTCGCCGCCCTCACCAATATGCGTTCCGTCGGCGTCATGGGCGACGGACGCACTTACGACTACGCCATCGCTCTCCGGGCGGTGCTCACCAGCGACTTCATGACCGCCGACAGCGCCCGCCTTCCCTGGGACGTCCTGCAGACCGCGGCCAACCGCATCGTCAACGAAGTCAAAGGCGTCAACCGCGTCCTCTACGACTGCACCAGCAAACCCCCGGCCACGATCGAGTTCGAGTGAAAGCGAATCCCCGTATCCATTACGGCAATAAGGATACGGGGATTTCTTTTTGACGAATGGCGCGGGGGCTGCTTGCATGGTTCGCTGTCTGATGAGAGCTGTTCTGGTCTCTCGGGTTCTGACGCCAAGGCGTGCGGCCGTTATGGAGGCCATGCCTTCAGGGATGGACCGCCGGTGAGCCGAACGCCTGATTCAGCCGGATTTCCAATCTCGCCCTTCCCTATTCCCGTCATTGATGGTAAAATAATAAAGTTAAATCTGAATCAGGCTGGTGAACGGGTTGCAGTTGAAGCGGCTGGAGGCATACGGGTTCAAGTCCTTTGCCGATAAGATAGAGATAGAGTTCAATAACGGCGTTACGGCGATTGTCGGGCCGAATGGCAGCGGCAAGAGCAATATCACCGACGCCATCCGCTGGGTACTGGGGGAGCAAAATATCCGGGCCTTGCGCGGGATGAAAGCGGAGGATATCATTTTTACCGGCAGCACGGAGCGCCGGGCACTGGGAGTGGCGGAGGTTTCGCTGACACTGCTCAACGAGGGTGATATGGCGGTGGATTTTCAGGAAGTGGTCATCACCCGCCGCCTGTTCCGCTCGGGGGAGCGGGAGTTCTTCATCAACAAGGCCCCCTGCCGCCTGAAGGACATCTATGCCCTGATCGCCGATACCGGTCTCGGGCACGACGGGCTCTCGGTCATCAGCCAGAACAAGATGGACGAGATCCTGAACAGCCGGCCCGAGGAGCGGCGGCTGTTCTTCGAGGAGACGGCAGGCATCACGAAGTACCGCGACCGCAAGCGCGAGTCGCTGCGCAAACTCCAGGACACGGAGACAAATCTGACGCGGGTTTCGGACCTGCAGCAGGAAATCGGGAGCCGCCTGGGGCCGCTGGGCGAGGAAGCGGAGCGCACCCGGCAGTACAACGCCTGGCAGGAAACTTACCGCCAGGTGAAGGTGACGGAGCTGTTCCGACAGCAGGAGCGGTTCCGGAAGGAAGAGCAGGCGGGGCAGGAGGAAATCCGGCAGCGCCAGGAGGAAGAAGCGGCGGCGGCGGCCCGTCTCGCGTCCCAGGAGGCGGCGGGTGAGGCGCTGGCAGCGGAAATCCTGAATCTGGAGCAGGCGCTGGAGGTTTGCGCCCGGGAGCGGGAGGCCATCAAGAGCCGTCAGGAGAAGGCGGAGAGCGAGATCCGGGTGCTGGAGGCGTACCGCCAGCAGCACGACGAGAATCAGCGGCGTTTGAACGAGCAGCTGGATTCCCTGCGCCAGCAGGAGGAATCCGCCCGGAAGGAGCGGGAAGAGTTCGCCAAGGCGCAAGCGGATTGCCTGAAAGAGAAAGAAGCGGCGGACCGGAAGCTCCAGGAGGAGAGGGAAAAGGCCCGCGCCCTGGCGGAGCAGGTTCGCGCCCAGAAGGAGCGGACGCAGGCGCTGCGGCAAAGCCTTTCCGAGGCGCAGCGGGACGTCTTGACGAAGAAGAGCGCCCTCGACCTGCTGGACCAGGGCATAGCGAACGACACCGCCAACCGGGAGGAAGAAGCGGCGCAGGCGGCGGCGCTGGAGAAGGAACTGAAAAAGAACCGGGCGCGGCTGACGGAGCTCGTCGAACAGACGGCGGCCCAGGAGAAGGAGCATGCCGCTCTCGCCGCCGCCCAGCGGGAGGCCGAAGTCCGGCAGCAGAAGCTCCGGGGCGCGATGCGCAACCAGCAGCAGACGCTGCGGACCGGACAGCAGTTCATTGACCAGGCGGAGGCGAAGCTGGCGGCGCTGCAGCGCATGCAGAAGGATTACGAGGGATTCGGCAAGGCGGCGAAGGCCGTGCTGCTGTCCCGGGAGGGCTGGCGCAAGGGCGTTGCCGGCGCCGTGGCCGAGCTGCTGACAATCCCGGCGAAGTATTTGACGGCGGCCGAGGTCGCGCTGGGCGCCGGCCAGCAGAACATCGTGACCGAGGACGCGGAGACGGCCCGGCAGGCCATCGCCTATCTCAAGCGGACACGGGCCGGCCGGGTGACGTTCCTGCCGCTGGACACGCTGACGCCGCGGCCGGCGCCGGAGGAAAAGGTCCGGCGACAGGCGGGCGTCATCGGCTACATGAACGAGGTCGTGACGGCGGCGGAGAAGTTCCGGAAAGTCGTGGATTTCCTGCTGGGCCGGACGCTGCTGGTGGATACGATGGTCCACGCCCTGAAGGTGGCGAAGCAGCAGGGGTATCGGCTGCGAATCGTGACGCTGGAGGGCGAGCTTTTGAACCCCGGCGGTTCCATCGCCGGCGGCAGCCTGCAGGGCCGGGAGTCGGGTTTCCTGAACCGGAGCGGCGAGATTGAGGCCCTGCGGCAAAGCCTGGCGAAGCGTCAGGCGGAGCAGGAGAAAGAGCAGCAAGCCTACGACGCGGCGGTCAAAGAGGTCGAGGAAAGCGAGACGCGGGCGCGGGAAGCGAAGGAAAAGCTTGACGACCTGCGCGTTGCCGAAGCGGAGACGGGGGCGAACCGTAATCTCCTGGCGGACAAGACGGAGGCGGACGGCCTGAAGCTCGACGCCATGAAGGCCCTGGCGGCCCGGCGGGAGGAGTCTTTCGCCCAGATGCAGGGGCAGCGGGTGCAGCTCGTCCGCGAGATGAAGGCGACGGAAACCCGACAGGCGCAGTTGGAGCAGGAGTCCCGGAATGCGGAGGAAAGCCTCTCCGACCTGGAGGACGACGCCGACAGCCAGGGGCGGCTCATCAACAAACGTGAGCTCGAAGCGGCGGATTTGGGCAACCGGGCTACGACGAACCAGACAATGGTGCTGACGAAGGACCGGGAACTGGAACGGCTGGCGCAGGAAATCGCCAGCAACCGGCAGGAGGCGGAAGCCCTCGAAAGTGGTCTGGCCGACGGCGCGGAAAAAATCGCGGCCTTTCGCCGCGAGGCCGCGGCCCTGGCGCAGGAGTACGCGGCCAAGAACCGGGAGCATCAGGCCATCTATACCGGGCGGATGGAAAAAACGACGGCCCGGGAAGAGAACGAGAGCGCCGTCCGCCAGGCCCGTCAGGCCATAGCGAAAGTGCAGGAGCAACTGCACCAGCTCGAACTGGCGCAGTCGAAGCGGCGCTTCCAGACGGAACAGTGCGAGGCCACGCTGAAGGACGAGTACCAGCTTTCGCCGGCGGAAGCGGCGGCGCTGGCGCTGGACATTTCCGACCGGCAGCTCCGGGAGGAGCGGCGCTCTCTGGAGGAACGCATCGCGGCTCTGGGAGCGGTAAACCCCGGGGCCATCGACGAATACGAGAAGCTCCGGGACCGCTACGAGTTCATCGAGCGCCAGATCAAGGATCTGGAAACGGCCCGGGCGGACCTCGGCCGCATCATCCGCGAAATGGACGCGACGATGACGCGGCAGTTCAAAGAGGCCTTCGCTCAGATACAGAAGCATTTCCACGAGATCTTCACGGCCCTTTTCGGCGGCGGCAAGGCGGAGCTCTTCCTGACCGACGAGAAGAACGTGCTGGAGGCCGGCGTCGAGATCGTGGTGCAGGTACCGGACAAGAAGCAGCAGAGCCTTTCGGCCCTGTCCGGCGGCGAGCGGGCGCTGACCGTTATCGCGCTGCTCTTCGCGTTCCTCAAGGTCCGCCCGGCGCCCTTCTCGGTGCTGGACGAGATCGACGCGCCGCTGGACGAGACGAACATCGCCCGCTTCGGGCGCTTTCTGCAAGAGTTCTCGCAGGAGACGCAGTTCGTCATCGTCACCCACCGCAAGGGCACGATGGAAGCGGCGGACACCCTGTACGGGGTGACGCTGGAAGACGCCGGCGTATCGAAGATATTATCCGTGAAGCTCGAGGAACTGTCCGCGTGAGAACGCCGGGCATTCCGGGAAAGGGGACTGTCAAATGGGTTTTTTTGACCGGCTGAAGCAGGGGCTCGCCAAGACGCGGGAATCCCTGACCGCGAAAATCGAGAAGACGATTCTGGGCTACGCCGACATCAGCGACGACCTGCTGGATGAGCTGGAGGAAATCCTCATCATGGCCGACGTAGGCGTCACCACGACGGAGCAGCTCATGAAGGCGGTACGGAAGGGAATCAGGCAGAAGGAAATCAAGGGGCCTGAAGACCTCAAGCCCTTCCTGGAGAAGAAAATCACCGAGATTCTCGTGGCCGGCGGGGCGGGCGTCCGCATGGCGGCCAACGGGCCCACGGTCATGCTGATTGTCGGCGTCAACGGGGCCGGCAAAACCACCACCATCGGCAAGCTCAGCGCCTTTTACAACTACTATGGCAAGAAGGTCGTGCTGGCGGCGGCGGATACCTTCCGGGCCGCCGCCATCGACCAGCTCCAGATTTGGGGCGAGCGCACCGGGGCGGAAGTCATTCGCCATGAGGAAGGTTCCGACCCGGCAGCGGTGGTCTATGACGCGGTGAAGGCGGCGAAGGCCCGGGAGGCCGGCGTCCTCATCGTGGACACGGCGGGCCGCCTGCAGACGAAGGCAAACCTGATGGCGGAGCTGGAGAAGATCAACCGCGTCATCCAGCGCGAGATTCCCGGCGCGCCCCACGAGACGCTGCTGGTGCTGGACGCCACCACGGGGCAGAACGCCGTGAGCCAGGCGAAGCTCTTCACCCAGGCGGCGCCCGTCACCGGCGTCGCCCTGACCAAGCTGGACGGCACTGCCAAGGGCGGCGTAGTCATCGGCATCAAGGCCGAGCTCAACATCCCCATCAAGTGGATCGGCGTCGGCGAAGCCGTCGAGGACCTGCGCCCCTTCGTGGCCGAGGACTTCGCCCGGGCCCTGTTCGGCGAATGACCGGTTCAGGAAAACAGAAACCCTTGACAGGTATTGTATAATAGACTAGTGAAGCTGTGTTTCGTATTTCCGTAGAAGGGAACGACACCTTACCGCTATGAATAGCCTGAAAAATCTTATGAACCGCGGCATATCGCTGCGAAAACTCAATATCGCCATGCTCACCGTCGCCCTTCTGGCCTCGCTGGTCCTGTCCTATTCCATGCACCAGACGACGGAAAACAACCAGGCGGCGCACAACGCTACCCAGTACCTTCTCAACTGGCGGGAAAGCTCCTATGACCTGCAGCGGGCCTCCGATTTTCTGACGGAAAACATCCGCTGCTTCGTCGTGACCGGCGAGAGGGAGCACCTTGACCTGTACTTCAAGGAAGCGAAAATCGACCAGCGCCGCGACCACGCCGTGGCGGAACTGGAGCAGAGTTCGGCCAACCCCGGGGCCATCAACAACCTGAAGGGCGCCATGGCGGAGTCCATGGAGCTCATGAACCGCGAGTACCACGCGGCGCGGTTGGCGGTGGACGCTTATGGCCTCGACCTCGACGATTTCCCCGAAGAGATTCAGCAGTACAGGCTGTCCCGGCTGGAAAAATCCATGACGGACGAAGAGAAGAAGGAGCTGGCCGTAGAACTCCTTTTCGGGGAAGAATACCACCAGAAAAAGGACGCCATCTCCGGCCACATGCAACGTTGCCTCGCGGCCCTGAAAGAAGACCTGATGAAGAAGCAGCTCACCGCCGCGGAAGAACTGCGGAACCAGGTCTGGATGGAGCACCTGCTGACCTTCCTGCTGATCGGGGTTACCCTCGGCATCGTGTTCCTGACCGCCCGGCTCGTCATCTTCCCGCTCCAGCGGTGCGTCGAACTGATTCGTGACGAGAAGGACATCCCTCTGGACGGCGCCTACGAAGTGCGGTTCCTGGCCAAGACTTACAACCTCATGCACCATACGAACCTGGAGAGCCAGGAGAAGTTGTCTTACGAAGCGACGCACGACAAGCTGACGGGCCTCTACAACCGCCGCGGCTACGATTTCCTGCTGCAGAACGTGGACCTGGAGACTTCGGCGCTGATCCTGTTCGACCTCGACAAGTTCAAGCAGATCAACGACACCTTCGGCCACGACGCCGGCGACCGGGTGCTGATGAAGGTGGCGGACGCGCTCTTCTGCAGCTTCCGCACCCAGGATTTCGTCTGCCGCATCGGTGGCGACGAGTTCGCCGTCATCATGGTCCACTCCGACCCGTCCCTGAAAGAACTATTGCTGAACAAGGCCCGGAAAATCAACGAGAGACTTGCCAGTGAGGCGACGGATACGCCGGCCATCTCGGTCAGCATGGGCGTGGCCTTCGGCTTTGACGGCGTTGACGCCGAGTACCTGTTCAAGCAAGCGGATACGTCCCTCTACAAGGCGAAGAAAGACGACGACGTCAGCGTCTGGTTCCATTCCGCCGGCTGATACGGTCCCACAAGATGAAAAAGGCTGCCGCGGTTTTCCACGGCAGCCTCTTTTTTTGGCATCAGGGGAAATCAGGGAATCGGTCAGGGCAGCAGCAGGTCCGCCTCATCCCCTTCGTCCGGGGCCTCCGCCGGCGGTACGGCATCCTTGCCCACCTTCAGCGCCTGGGCCACGTCCATCCAGCGATTGTTGATCTTCTTCATGGCCAGCACGTCCTTCACGTCCTTGCCGCTGGCTTTGGCGAGGCGGGCGGCGAAGGCGACGTCCCAGGCGCGGTAGCCGTCAGCCAGGAGTTCGAGGACCTGCGCCTTGTCCGCTCCGCCGCGCCGGGCGATCCGGGCGGCGAGTTGTTCCCGCATCGCGCCCTGCATTTGTTCCCGGGTAACGCCGAGGGACTTCGCCACGTCCAGCCAGCTCGTCTTCATGGCCAGCACTTCCTGGAAGGACTTGCCGCTGATCTTCGCCAGCATCGCCGCCTGGCCGATGTCGCGGAAATCCCGCCGCGCGTCGAGAGCGGCCCGGACCTCGCCCTCATCGACGCCGAACTCCTCGGCAACTCGCTTGGCGATGTTCTCCATATCCATCATCGGCCGGTGGAAATCACCATGACGCTCCATGCCGGGGTGTCCCATGCCCATGCCGGGGCCCATGCCCGGTCCGCCCATACCGGGACCGAAACCGTGGGCCAGGGCGGTCCCGGCCGCCAGGCCGCCGCCCATAATCATCATACCCGCCAGAAGGCCCGCTGCCGTTCTCTTCATCATCGTTTTCATTTTACATCCTTCCTTTCCTGTTTTCTCATCCATTGTTTTCAGGGTCATGTTCAGTATAGCGACGGGAAATTAGATTCCCTTGAGCCGTACATTAGAAATATCTGAAAGGCCCCGCCGGAGAAATTTCCGTTGAGCCGCCGCCCGGTGAAGGGAAACGGGAGCCGGGCAGCGAATATATCCCTGAGGTGAATCGTATGCTGGACTTTTGGCGGTCGCAGGGCGTGGACACGGCCCTCATCGAGGGCGTCGAATCGTACCGGGCCCGCTATCCCTGGGCGGGAGAGCGGGCGGTGGTGGCGCCCCGCTACCTTTTCTACGGGCGGCGCATCATCGAGCAGGCGACGGCGGCGCTCCTGGCGGGCGAGAACCTGCTGCTTGCCGGCGTCAAGGCCACCGGCAAGAACGTGCTGGCGGAGAACCTGGCGGCGGCCTTCGGCCGGCCGGACTGGAACGTGTCGCTGCATATCAACATGGACGCGTCCTTCCTGATCGGCTCTGATTCCTTCGCCGACGGGCGGGTGGTCTTCCGTCCCGGGCCGGTCTATGAGTGCGCCCGGGCCGGCGGCTTCGGCATCCTCGACGAGATCAACATGGCCCGGAACGAGGCGCTGGCGGTCCTTCATTCGCTGCTGGACTTCCGCCGGGTGATGGACGTGCCCGGCTACGATCGGCTGGCGCTCCATCCGGCAGCCCGCTTCATCGCCACCATGAACCACGGTTACGCCGGCACCCGCGAACTCAACGAGGCGCTGGCCTCCCGCTTCGTCGTCCTGCAGCTGACACCCATCGGCCCGGAAGACCTGGGGCGGCTGCTGACGCGGGAATTCCCGTCGCTCCGCCCGGCGGCGCGGCAGACCTTCGCCGCCGTCTTCAGCGCCCTGCAGCAAAAGTGCGAAAGCGGCGAAATCTCCACCCAAGCGGTGGACCTGCGGGGGCTTCTGGCGTCGCTGGCGCTGGTGCGGGCCGGGCTCTCCGCCCGCACAGCCCTGACCATGGGCATCGCCAACAAGGTTTTCGACCGGGACGAGCGGGCGCTGGTGGACGACCTCCTCGACTTCTCCCTGCCGGAAGACCTCGCGCCGGACCAGGTCTTCGGAGATTGAGCCGTGGACGCCGTCTTTGCCCGGGCCGCTCGGGAGCGCCGGGCCCTCAACATCATCTGGACCGCCGCCGGCCGTTACGATTTCCAACCGGATTTCCTGGCCTTCCACGAGGACGGCAGCCCCGATCTCTACCTGAACGCCATCGTCGGGCTGGCCTACCGCTGCCATGACGCAGCCGCCCTGGCCGCTTTCCGGGAGGAACTGGACGCCTCCTGGCTGGGGCGGACCTTCACCGGCCTCTACTGGCTGGCCCTCGAAAGCGCCGTCTTTGACCGCTGCCAGGGGGAGATGCCGGCGCTGGCCGTCCTGCGCCGCCAGCACGCCGCCCGCTATCTCGCGGACAACGAAGACCTGGCGATGCAACGGCTGATGATGCGGGACGACCTCGTCCACGCGCTGAAATCCGCCCGTTGCCGGGCCGTCCTCGGCGCCTCTCCGGGGCTCCTGAATCCCTGGGAAAAGCGACTGTATGACGCGCTCGCCTTCAACGGCGCCATGACGACGGCGGACTTCATCACGGCGCTGCGGGACGTCCTGCGCCGCTTCTTCGTCTTCCGCTACGGTCTGGGGGGTTCCTGCCGGGGTCTCCGTTTCTCTGTCGGAGCGGGGCTGGCGGCCGTCCTGCGGCGTCTGCTGTCGGCGCCGCCGGAGGAATCCGCCGTCCCCCGGCTGGCCGGGGGACGGAACCGTCCGGGCCCGCCCGGCCTCGCGGAACGTCTTCTGGGCGCCGCGCCCCCGGACAATCCCGTCAAGGTACTGACACTCTTCCCCCGGCCCCTCTGGGCGGAGGAAACGCGCCGGACTTATGAGCAGGCCTTCTGCACCGGGATCCATCGGAAATCCCATCTCTACTATGCCGCCAGCCGCCGGGACGAAGGCCAGCGGGCGGCGAATCTGGCCGCCTTCCGCGCCCAGGGGGCCCGCTGCCGCGTCGCCATCCGCCGCCTGACTGAGCGCCTTCAGAACACCCTGGCCGTCTGCCGCGAGCCCATCCCGTTACGCGCCGGGCGGGGCCGTTTCTGCCCCCGCTTCGTCTGGCAGGCCCTCTACCAGCAAGACGGGCGGGTTTTCACCGCCAGCCGCCCGGTGCGCTACGCCGGCTTTTCGGTGACGCTTCTCCTCGACGCCTCCTACTCCCGCGCCGGGCAACAGCCGGAGATTGCCGTCCAGGCCTATATCATCGCGGCGGCGCTGGCCCAGGCGGGTATTCCGTTGCAGATTGCCGCCTTTTGCAGCCTGGCGGGCTCAACGGTGCTCCACCGCATGAAATCCTTCGACGCGGCGGACAACGGCGCCGTCTTCGACTATGCCGCCGCCGGCTGGAACCGGGACGGTCTGGCGCTGCGGGCAGTGCGTCCCCTGCTCTCCGACGGGCCGGGCCTGCCGCTGCTCCTGGTACTGACCGACGCCCGTCCCAGCGACGACCGTCCGGTCCCCGGCGCGGCCGGTCCTCTTGCCCGTGACTATGCGGGAGAGCGGGCCGTCGCTGACACCGCCGCCGAGGTCCGCGCCCTGCGGCGTCAGGGCGTGCGTGTGGTGGGCCTGCGGCAATCCGAGGTGGCCGGCGCCGCCGAAACCGCCCGGCAGATCTTCGGTGCCGACTTTGCCCGGGTCGAGCGAGTGGACCAACTGGCCGCCGCCGTAGCCCGCCTCATCGAAAGTCAGATTCGCCAAAGCACGCCGGGATAACCGCCGTATTCCGCCACTAAACGACCGCCCCCAAAGCGAAAGAAAACCCTTTCGTTCGGAGGGCGGTTATGCTATAATGGGGGCGTAGTCATGCCTGGTCCGTTATTACGGTTCTTTCAAAAGCAGGGAGTGGGACGCTGTGCATATCCGCCATACGAGGCTCTTGAACCTCGTCAACGAAAAGAAGCGAATCGCCGTCACGGAGCTGGCCCGGGCCCTCGAAGTCTCCGAAGTAACGATCCGCAAAGACCTTAGCGCATTGGAGCGCATGGGGCTGCTGCGCCGGGAGCACGGCTTTGCGGCCATGGCCCAGAGCGACGACATCGCCAACCATCTGTCCTTCAACTACGAGACGAAACGTCGCATCGCCCTGCGAGCGGCCGATACCGTCCACAACAGCGAGACGGTGATGATCGAGTCCGGCTCCTGCTGCACACTGCTGGCGGAAGAGCTCGTCACCCATCGCCGGGACGTCACCATCATCACCAACTCTGCCTTCATCGCCGCCTTCGTCCGCAAGGCCCCCGGCGCCCACGTAATCCTGCTGGGGGGCGAGTACCAGAACGAGTCCCAGGTCATGGTGGGGCCGATGATCCAGCGCTGCGTCGATGACTTCTTCGTCGACAAGCTCTTCGTGGGCATCGACGGCTTCAACGGCGCCGGCTTCATGAGCAACAATCTGATGCGGGCCGAGGCCATCCGCACCATGGCGAAGAACGTCCGCCGCGTCGTCGTCCTCGCCGAGTCGGTGAAATTCACCCAAAGCGGCGTCGTATCGCTGTTCCCGGTCCAGGCGGTGGACTCCGTGTTCACCGACGACGGCATTCCCGCCGAGGCCGCCCAGGCTCTCAACGCCGGCGATACCCATGTCTACACCGTCCCCACCGGCGACGATGAGGAATGAAAAAAAGGCTTGACGAAAAATGTTGTGGTGGACCTCTGCCAGTCGCCACAACTTTTTTAAGTGTTCGTAAGCAAAGAAGCTGCACCGGGGGCTGCCTTTCCGGCTGATCCTGTGGCGGGCCAGCCCAGGCGACCTGATCGCGGCATGACGCTCGTCTGACAGCACGACCTCGTCCCGTCGGCGATGTTCCTCTGCGCCGGGGCGAGGCTGGCATAAAAACGGGGGATTGATCATGCCCTATAGACTGTCAGGACTTGGTATTTTTTGTTTGATCATTGCCGGATTCATTTTTGTATTTTGCCTGATAACTGGTCGCCGGGAAATACGATATTTTCTAAATAACAAGAAAAGATATGCGTGTTATTATGATTTAACAATTTTCAGTATGTGGCTTGTTGGATTAATCGACCCCCTTTTATCGGAAGAGTCGCCAGAAAATTTATCTGTGTTGGAAGGTATTGCCTATAATAACGGATTGGGAAAGGGCATATCTTCTTTCAAGATAAAACCGACTCAAAAAAATGGTCAGTTTACGCCAACATTTGATTTCAGTTTGGTTGATGACAATATGGATGATACCGTATTCATCGGGAAACCCATCAAAATATGGTATAAACAACACGGAATATTCATGGGCGGCAAGGGATTTGTTTACCAGATTGCTATAAATAATAACGTGATTTTTGATGTTGCGGAGGCAAATGCAAAGATTGATGGATTTAATCAAAAAAGAGTACCGGTTCTTATCTTTTTGTATCTGCATGGTGGTTATATTTTTGTATAGGGAGACGTAGCGAAAAAGTAATGAACCGTCATGCCCGGTTGAAAAAGAGTTCCCAGAAAGAACCACCCCAATCGGAGATATTGTGAATCATGTCATTGGAAGGGTATGATTACGCATACAAATCAACTGGTGGCTGAACACAATCCGAATGGCCTAAGAGGTTGCAAACAGCCTAATGATTGGGAAATAGCATCGGTGAAAAACGAGTTGCTTCATGATACTTCGCATTTTGGGGAATAAAGATGATGTTTTTCTTGGCCTGGATAGTGTTCCTTCTCTCTCTGTGTATTCTCAATGGACGCAAAGAAATGCGGTATATGCTGAAAAGCAGCAGGAATCGGAGGCGCTACGCCTGTTATTATGGTCTCACATTGATTACCGCATGGTGGATTGGCTTAATTGATCCAATTTTATACGAGGAAACACCGGAAACGTTGAGCGTCATTGCAGGCGTTGCCTATAAAGCACCGTTAGGGAAGGGAGGAGTTTCTTTAAAAGTCAATCCTCAAGGAAAAACCTCAGAGATGACCCCCTCATTCACGTTTGATTTGGTTTCAGAATCATCAATTGGTCCCCTTGTTGGCAAGAAAGGTAAAATTTGGTATCGGAAAAATGGGAATTTCATGGGAGGCAAGGGATATGTTTATCAAATCAGTGAAAGCAATGAAATGATTTATGATATTGGAAAGGCCAACGAAAAAGTCAAAAACTTCAATCGAACACAAGTCCCATTGTCTTTCACCTGGATTTCAACATGGTGGCTGACGATTTGTATTGGCTTTCGAAAAATCAAGGTGAATAAGCGATGGGAACGAATAAAA
>JAEEGN010000025.1 GCA_016280345.1 Selenomonadaceae bacterium
CCGGTGCGTTCCCGGCCGGCGGCCTTGCCCACAGCCAGAGTCCGCCGGCCGCCAGGCAGGCCAGTGCCGCCGCGCCGAAAAAGACCGCTTGCCGCGGCTTTTCGTCCGGTTTCTCCGCCGGATCCCCGACTGCCATGGAAACACCTCCCCGCCAGGCGCGCGCCGCAGGTGCCCCGGACAAAAGACCTTATCCGAAAGCATCATTCAGAAAAGTACCGAGCGCACGGAAATGGCTCGGTACAGTAAGACAATTATTCAGCTTAGGAAATTACTTCGCCAGCTTGCGGATGACGTCCTGGGTGATATCCTGCCCGCCATAGACGACCGCGTTCTTGTCGAGGACAACCTGCAGGCCCTTGGCCTCGGCCACCGCCTTGACTTCCGCCTCGATCTTCTTCTGGATCGGATCGATGAGGTCCTGCTGCTTCTGCTGCAGGCGCTCCTGCGTCTGCTGGTAATACGCAGCCTTTTCATCCTCGCTCATGTTGGCCGACTTCAGCTCGAACTCCTGCTTGGCGTCAGCGACCGCCGTCTGCATCTGCTCGTTGGCGTCTCTGAGATCCGGCGACTGGCTCATGGCCTCCCGGTAGTCGATGACGCCGATGGCGGAAGAAGCCGCCGAGGCGACGCTGCCCGCCGCGCCCATCTGCGAGACGCCGATGGCAACCACGCTGCCGATGAAGACAACCGCGATAAGGACGCTGAAGATCTTGATGTGTTTCTTTTCCAGTTTGATCATGTGAATACTCCTTCTTTCTGCATTATTGGATGGCCTGTCCTGAAAACAGTACCATTATAGCAAACTCTGCCGCCGGTTTCAATAGTTTCCACTTTAGGATTCCATTAAAATCCTGCCCTAGAACGTGCCGATAACCCGGAACCACTTGTCATCCTTGTCAACGACGTACTCCAGGCTGAGGAAATCATGCAGGCGGTAACCCAGCGCCGCTTCGCCTTTCTGGTCTGACCAGCGGTATTCGTAGCGCAAATGCCAGCGGTCGAGAAACCTCTGCTCCCCGCCCAGAATGAAGCGCCGGGCCTCCACGTCGTAGCGGACCTGGAGCTGTGTTCCCGGCAGCAGACGGCGCGTGTAGCCGACCTCCCACTCGCAATCCATGGCCTGGGGCGCGAAATCCGCCTGAAGGAACAACTCATCCCACCGCGTCATCCATCGACCGGCGTGAAGCCGGAAAATGGTATCGTGATCTTCCTTGTTGCCGTGACGCGAGATATCCGCCCAGCCCTGGAGCCAAATCTGGAAGCGGTCCGTATCCGACCGGGTCAGGACGGCGGTTTGCTCTCCCACGTGGGTGAACTCCACCTGCGTCCGCATGCCGAGGGAATGGAAATCCCCCACATCGTCCAGCGTGTGCGCAAAGGAATGGATGAAGTCCTCCTGATGACGACGTACGAACTCCACCGGCACGCCAACCAGGGTATGCACGTCTTCCTCCATCCGCTGCCGATGATTCAGCAGGGTGAAATTGGGAACGGAAGAGGAGCGCATGCTGAGGTCCACGGTCCGCACCACCGGCAAACGGGGATAAACCGTGAGCGCCACCCGGGCCGTCGGGCCCGGCGTCACCTCGAAGTCGCCGCGGAACTCCGGCAGGTGCTGCTCCAGATACTCGTTGAGGCTGCGCTTCAGGCCGCCGTTCGTCCAGTCCGAAGCCGCCACGGGAAGGCCGCAGAGGCTTTCGACGAAGACGGTATCGACTTCCGCCAGATCGCGGCGCACCAGGGTTTCCACCATCGGCGGCATCCCTTCCACCGAGACCTCGATCTCAACGGCGCGTATGACTTCCGCCCAGGGAACCAGCCGAATGGAAACCTGCGTGACCGCACCGGGTTGGAGCGTTACCTGCTCCACCGAGTAGCCTACGAGGACCTTGTCGAAGACCTCATGGATGACCTGGGCATCCCTCGCCTGGGTGGCCTGGACTTCATCCAGCCGCCGCCCGGTCAGAAGCTGTCCGGCAATGGTCGCCACCGTCGTCTCCATGCGCTGCCGGACGCGGGGCGGTAATTCCCCCGCCGCCGTGACCTCGGCCCGGACCTCCTCCACCGCGAGCGGTGCCGCCCCGGCGGGGGGCATGGCAAGCAGGAACGCCAGCACGAGCGCCAGGATCAGCCAACCCCGGTCGCCAACCGACGCCGTCATGGTCAGAAGGTTCCGCCAACGCTGAAGTGGACGCGGTTGCCCTGGGAACCGTGCGCCAGATCGACGCGGATCGGTCCGACCGGCGTCTGGACCGACATGCCGAAGCCGATGCTCTCATGCATTCCCTCGGGCATCCAGCCGCTGTTCCAGGCGCCGCCGAAATCCGCGAACAACGCGCCCTGCACCTTGCTGAAGATCGGGAAACGGTATTCGATGGAGCCAAGGAAGGCGCTGTTGCCCCGGAACTGCTCGTCCCGATAGCCGCGCAACGTGTTCTGGCCGCCGAGCCGGTACTGCCCCGACTCCGGAATATGACCGAAGCCGCGGCCATACATGGCGCGCAACGCGAAGACCTGCGCGTGGCCGGCCTTGAAGAAATGGTTGTCCTCGAAGGTGACCTTCTCGAATTTGAAATCTCCGCCCATGCCGGCATACTCGCCGGTCAGGCTGACCTTGCTGCCGGTCATCGGGTAGAAGACGTTGTCGCGGGTATCGGTGACGTGCGAGAAGATGAGGCTGCGCGTCAAGCCGAAGTTGTCATCCCGCCAGGGCTTATACTCCGGCGTGCTGCGATCCAGGTCGCTGCCGGTGTGTTTGATATAGCGGTCCTTGCGGTTGCGGAAGGTGATGTAATTCGTCGAGAACTCGCTCACGGGACGGCTGAACATGAGCTCGCCGCCGGAATACTTCCGCATGTATTCCTCAATGCGGTTGCCGTGGGTGTCGTAATCGTCGTATTCATAGGTACGGTTGTAAATGCGGAGCGTTCCCGCGGTCTCCCGGCGGTCCAGCCAGGGTTTGCGGTACGAGAACATATAGCCGTGAGCGTCGGTATCGTCGCCGCTGAACTCAAACGTGAAGTTGATCGCGTCGCCGATGCCGCGGAAATTCGTATCGCCTACGCCCACCATGCCGATGAAGCCGTCCTGGCTGCTGTAGCCGGCGCCGACGGTAAAGGTACCGGTGCGCTTCTCCACCACGTCCACCTCGAGGACGACCGCGTTCGGCGCCACGCCGGGATTCAGCTTCAGATTGACGTCTTCGAAGAAGCCCAGGTTATAGACGCGCTGCATGCTGCGGCGGGCCTTCTTGGCGTTGAAGGGTTCGCCGGGCTTCATGCGCATCTCGCGGATGACGACCTTGTCCTTCGTCTTGGTGTTGCCCTTGACGGTATAGCCTTCGAGGGTTCCCTCGTTGATATTGAGCTGAAGATTGCCGTTGCGGTCGATGTCGAGATTGCTGATCTTGACCAGGATGTAACCGTCCTTGTGGTAGAGGTCGGAAATCGCCTGGATATTTTCCTTGAGCGTCTTGGTGTTGAGCATCTCGCCCGGCTTCACGGTCAGGAGCTTCTCGATATCCGCCGATTTCTCCACGGTATTCCCGGTGAATGTCACCGTCTTCAGGATCGGGTTCTCCAGCACGTGATAGGTGATGACGACGCCCTCCGGGACGATCTGGAAGGTCGGGAAAATATCATAGAAATAGCCGACGTCGTAAATCGCGGTGCGGTCCGCCTCGATGCGTTCCTTGGAGAAGCTGTCGCCGGCACGGGTCTGGAGCGCCGCCCGGGCCTGAGCAGTCGTCTCCTGGCCGGCACCGTCAACGACCACGTCCACGACCGTCTTGCCCTCCAGGGAGTCGATCCAGGCGGCGATGCGCTTCTCTTCCGGGCGCAGTTTCGCCCAGCGGTCGGCCGCCGTCGTGGAATCCTTCGCCGCCGGAGCGGCGGTTTCCGGTTTCGCCGCCGGCAAAGGCGCGGTTTCGCCCGGCTGGGCCGCGGTCTCAGCCATCTCTTCCGATTCGCTTTCCGCCTGCGCTTCGATATCTGCCTCCGGCGCTGCCGCCGGGGTTACCGCCGGCTCATCGCCACGGATCTGCGCGTCCGCCGCGCTGGCATCCGCGCGCGCTTCCTCCCGGGCTTTCTCGCGGGCCGCTTCCTCGGCGGCCTTTCTCTCCGCTTCGAGACGCTCCCGCTCGGCCCGGGCTTCGGCTTCAGCCCGCTCCTTGGCCGCCTTCTCCTCAGCGGCCCGGATCTCTTCCGGCGTCGGCAGCGGATTGATGCGCGTGAGCTGGTCCGGCGTCGCTTCGCCGACCGGCACCACGTTCTCCGGCGCCGTCGTCATGTCCGGCAGAGTCAGCTCACCCTCCACGGTGGCCACGGTATTCTCCTCCGCTGCCTCCTCCGGGGCGGCCCACGCCGCCGGCATCAGGGTAAGCTCAGCCGCCAGCGCGGCGGTACAGGCGAAAGCCCGGTATATCTTCTTATCCAAAGGATCAACCTCCTGTTTTCCTGACCATTCTTCACTCGGCCCGCAGGCTCTGTCCCGCGGAACTCATCAATCGCTGTATATCCTCGGAGGGAATGCGGGGCGGTCCGACGCTCGCTGCCTCTGCCGGCGCGGCCTCGGCCGGCGCCTCCGCTTCGACCTCCGCCGGTTCTGCCGCTATGACTGCCGGCGCGGAAATCTCTGCTTCCGCTAAATCCTCCGGCGGCGGCCCGGCCGACTCCGCCGGTCGTGGCGCCGCGGGCGGCGGTGCCATCGTCACCGCCAGCGTTTCCGCTGTTGGCGGCGCCATTGCCGGTGCGGCAGCTGGTGGCGGCAGCGGCGCGGTCTCCGGGGGACGGGACGGCGCCAGGGGAGCAGTTCCAAAGATACCCGCGGCAATCCCCGCCGCTGCAATCGCCGGCAACAGGCGGGGGAGCCAGCGCCGCCATTTCGGCGTTTCGCCGGTTTCCCTCGCTCGCTGCAGCTCGGCTTCCGCCAGCATGAGGTTCAATCCGCCCCGGATGTTGTCCTCGCGTTCCAGCGAGTTTTCCGCCCGGCCCAGCCATTCCCGGGCTGCCCGGACATGGCGCTTGGTGTCAGCGCATCCGTCAGACATGGCTACCGCCCCCCTTCCTCGAATCATTACCGTATATTATCATAAAATCCCCGGCCCCCCGGCAATCCCTGCCTCCCGCCGGAACGCCTGAGCCGGTGTTTTTCGCCCATTATATCATGTTTTCGCCGCATTGCAAGCGAATCGTACTGATTTTCAGCGCCATCCGCTCACCAATAGTGCATGAATTTCGACAGCATGCCGCGGATGCGGCGGATGCCGGTCTTTTGCAGCCGGTAGATGTGCGAGGTGCTGAGGTTCATCTGCTCCGCCACGTCACGGATCTCGGCCCGGCCGAGAAAGACCTGCTCCAGCACCAGCCGCTCCTTGCGTGGCAGACGGGAAAGCGCCTCCCGGACCCGGGCGGAAAGTTCGTGAACCTCTGCCTGTTCCGATACGGAGGCGGCGGTATCCACCAGCCGGTCCTTCAGGGACAGGCCGTCCTCGTCCACGGCCCCGTCGATGCAAGCCAGCGCGGAGTTCCCTTCCCGTTTCAGGAAATTCATCATGCGTCCCCGGATGCGATGGACGGCGAACAGGCTGAAGGCCACGCCCCGCCGGTGGTCGTAGCTTTCCACCGCCTCGATGAGCCCTACGGTTCCTTCCTGGATGAGATCCATGATGCTGTCCATCGTGCGGTAAGGCAGGGCATTCTTGAATACCAGCGGTTGATAGGACTGGATGATCTCCCGCCGGGCTTCCTCGTCCCGTTCCTCCTTGAAAGCGCGCCAAAGCGCCGCCTCCCGTTCCGGGGCCAGGGTCTCGATCTCGCTGAGTTCGCGTATGTAATCCTCAAATCGCAAATTCCCGACCTCCCCTCAGAACCGGATACGGCTCTCAAAGCCGATCCAGAAATCGTTGTGGTCCGTGCGATGTCCGGCTAAGGCGCTGAAGCGGTCGTCAAAGTCGTAGCGCACGCTGTAACGGTGCAGGTCATGGTTGATTCCGTGGGTATATTGGAGCATGACCTTTTCGGTGATATATTTGCCTATTGTTATATTATACGCTTCTTGCTGCGGATTGTCTCCCTTTTTCTTTCTTTCTTGCATATCTTGTGAAATCATGAACTCGTCAAGCTGGAAGAAATCACGCATGACGTCCTCAATGGAGCTCAAAACGCTCATCTGAAGACCGACGCCCAGAAGCGCCGACGTCATGTCAGAATTCGACATTTCCGCGCCGCTCCTGTAATTGCCGCGGAGTGTCAACAGCCGCAGGAGTTCCTCCTGGCTCATGGCAGGGCTGGAAGTCAGACTGAACTTCATCGCCTCCACCGGGCCGGAAACGTTCAGCATGATCCGCGTCCGGTTCAGGCGGGTATCGGCCCGGAACTGGACGCTCGGCAGGAAGGAGCCCACCTGGTTGAAGTAGGCGTCGCCCTGACGGATCGTGAATTTCGTCTGGATATAGGTCACCGAGCCGCGGCGGACCGACACCGAGCCCGAAGGCCGCAGATAGCGCGTCGAGCCGTCGTAATGGATGGCGCCTGAAAGCCAGAGGTCATAAAGCCGCGAGCTGTAGAAATGGGTTTGCTTGCCGAACTCCACGCCGACGTCCAGCAGGATTTCCGGCAATTCTCCCTCGCTCTCCGGGATGGAAGGCACGGAAATACGCGCGTTGTCGATGGTGAAGCGCCCCGTGAACTTCGGCAGGACGCGTCCCGAAGGTGTCCGTCCTTCCCCGATGTCCACCATGGCGGTAAAGGGCCCCTTGTAGAACGGCGCCTGGACGTCCAGCTTGTCCGCTTCCGCGTGGAGGTTGTAATCCACCGGGGTCCGTCCGTCGAGGCGCAAGGAGCCGGTAATATTGAAGGCGCCGCCGCCCAGCTTGCCCGTTCCGTCAGAAATGGAAATGGCATCGTCCTCGAATTTCAGGCCCAGAGCTACGTCCGTGAAGGGCAGGGCCAGCCGGTGCAGCTTCACGGCCCCCTCCCGGACGCCAAGGGTGCCGTTCATCCGGGGCGCCGCCAGGGTGCCGCCGATATGGAGCTTGCCGTAGGTGGCACCCAGCGCCCAGTCGATTTCCCTGGACAACACCGGCAGGATGCCGAGGTCGGCCTCGTCGAGCGAGAGCTGCAGGTCGATCTGGTCGTCCGCCGCCAGCGTCTCGCCCAGTTCGCTGGTGAGCGCCTTCAGCGGCACCAAGCCGTAGGCGCTGGCCTTATAGGCATGACCGCTCTGCTCCTTCTGAATCAGGAACTGATCCACGTGAATGGCGCTGCCCCGCAGGCGACATAGGGCGCTGACGGTGTCGAAGGCCGAGGTGCCGAAGCCGCCGCTGGTGATGGTAAGGGAGGCGTCCGCCGTAGGCACTTCGACGGTCCCGCCGAACTGCATCTCCAGATCCAGCGCGCCGGACAGGGAGAAAGGCGAGCCCGCCGCCGCCGGCAAGAGACCGGCGTCGATCTTCTGCGCCGAGAAACGGGCGTCGATATCGCCGTCGAGATCCACTCGTCCGACCGCGGCAAAGCTGCCGCTGCCCTGCCGTCCCGCGAAGCGGTCCAGCGTGATCACGCGGTTCCGCAACGTACCGTTCAGCTGGACTTCCGTGACCGGATAGCCGCCGATATCGCCCTTGTCCAGGACGAGAGCCACGTCCGCCGCCGGTTCCGCCAGCGTGCCGCTGATCTCAAGGGTGCCGCTGGTCCGGCCGTGTACGGTGTCGTTCTTGAGATTGGCCACCGCCATCATGGCGTTGATATCGCCGTTTTCCACCTCGACGTGGCCGTTCATCGTCTGGCTGGCGATATTGGCCCAGGCCCGCATGGAATAGGTACCGCCGTTCTGCTCGAAATGGAGCGGCTCGAAGGTCACGCGGTTGCCTTGCAGCGTGACCCGGCCGTTGGCGTTCGTCACGACGGCGCCGTTGAATACCATCTCGTCCGCCGTGAGACTGCCGTCGAAGGCGGGCACCGCCAGCGTACCGCCGATATGGCCGGTGAAGCGGCCGTGACCGCTGATGGGATACGGGAGCTTGCCGCCGAAACGCTGGAGGTCGATGTCCTGCGCCATGACGGTCAGGTCGAGCGTCCGGCTCTCGATGACGATCGTGCCGTTGAGGTCCATGTCCACCAGTGGTGAAAAGATATGGAAGTCCTGCAGCGTCAGGACGCCGTTCTTCATCGTGTAGTCGCCGTCCATGCCCGACAGGATATAACCGCCGTAGCTGCCCCGGTAGAAATGGACGTAGCCCGTTACCGAAGGATCGTCCAGGGTGCCGCGGATGGTCACGATGTTGTCGACGTTGCCGGTAATCGGCTGGTCCGGCGCCACCAGGGCGGCGATATCCTCCATGCGGACCCCGATGGTGTCGATCTGGAGGTCCAGGCGACGCTCGCCGGTGAAGCCCGCCGAGCCCTTCACCAGCCAGTTGACGCCGTCGCCGTTCTCCATCGAGAACGACTCGACGGAGACCTGATCCAGGCTGCCGGCGGCAACGCCGTGCAGGGAACGGAAAGGCTGCTGGAACAGCTTGCCGTTGATGGCGGCAAAGTCCACCGCCACCTGCGGATTCTCACCCGGGCCCCGGACCGTAGCGATGAAATCGCCGTAGCCGGTCACGTCGAGGGCCGGCTCCAGCGCGGCCAGAAGGCTCAGGTCCACGTGAGTGCCGAACAGGGCAAGGTCCAGCGTGTCATCGTTGTCGATCGTGCCCTGAATGCCCATTTCCCCGTCGCCGGGCAGCTTCAGGCTGACGAAATCCAGCGTCGTCACGCCGTCCGCCCGGAAAAAGGAAGCGTCCACCGCCGGGATCGCAATGCCGGCATAGGAAGCGTCCATCGCCGAGGCGCTGCCGAAAACGCGCATCGCCGCGAAATCTTTCCCCTGTCCGGCCAGGCCGAGATCGGCGAAAAGCCGCCCCGATACGTCCGGCAGATACTCCGAAAGTCCGGAAAGATCAACGTCATCGAGTTGGAGCCGGCCGTCGTAGCGCAGGTCAGACGCCTCGAACTCGCCCGCCGCCCGGACCCGGCCGCCGAGGACCGACGCGTCCAGGGAATGGACGACGATCCGCCCGTCGGCATAAGCCGCCTGGGCCGCCGCGTCGTGGAACGCGAAGCCGTACACCTCGCCCCGGTCCGCCCGGAACTCACCCTCCACTGCCGGGCTCGCCGTCGTCCCGGCCACCCGTGCCACGAAGGCCACCGCGCCCTGGAAGGGGATATCCGTCATCACCCGGCTGGGATCGAAAGCCGGGGACTCGGCCAAAAGGTCCAGTGTCGGCGCCTCTCCGTTGAGAAAGATGCTGCCGCGCACCGCGGCCTTCTGCTCCGCCGCCTCGCCGATGAGATCGACGTCCAGTCGCTTGTCGGCGAGCTCCAGCTGGCCGGAAATCCCGTAAATCTCGGTATCGAGGACACGGACCGCGCCTTTTGTCAGCGTCGCCTGCCCCCCGCCGGAAACGGCACCGTCCCGGCGCCGGATATCCGCCGTCAGTTGCTCGATGCGGCCGCCGCGTACCGTAACCGACTCCGGCAGGGTATCCGCCGGCAGCCAGTCGAGGTAATCAGCCAGATTGATGGCGCGCCCCTTCAGGCGCAGATCAGTCTCGTTCCCGGTCCGCCCGGCCACGTCAAAGACCGCGTCGCCGTTCCGGCCGTGAAACGTCACTTCCGGCGCCGCCGAATCGCTCATATCGGCGCTGGCGGCCACGTCTTTCAGCGTCAGCGCATGACCGCCGGCGCGGACCGTCACCCGGCCCTCCTCCGCCGACACCCGGCCGGCGAACTCGCTGGGTTCACTGTCCTCGTCGATGAGGTCCTGCACGTTCCAGCCGCCTTCCGCCCGCTCGACGAGCCAGACCTCGGGACGCCGGATATCCACCGTTTCCACGGCCTTGACCGCGTTTCCCGCCAAAACGCCAAAAAAGCTGAATCCGACTTTAGCTGACTCAGCTTTTGCGATAAGGGCCCCTTGTTTATCATAGACAGCGATATCGTCGATGGACAAAGCGCGCAGGGAATCCAAACGGACAGCGCCGGCGTCGACCCGGACGCCCAGCGCCTGCGAGGCTTTTTCCGAAGCCACGGCGCCCGCCTGCTCCGTGAAAGCACGCGTTCCGGCATAGTACCAGAACGCGGCCCCCGCCAGGACGCAAACGCAAATAAGAATCCCCGCCGTCACGGCCCAGGATCTGCGCGTCATCGCCGTCAACTCCTCCAAACCCCGCTTCATGCAAAGAACGGCCGGCCGGCAAAACGCCCGGCCGGCCGTTCGTCGTCAAATCTGAATCCCGTCATTTTGCGGCATTTGCGCCGTGCCTCAATAGCTCCGCGTCGCCTCCGCGATCTCCGCTTCCGCCGTCGTCTCCGGCCCGTTTGTTCCCGGTACCGAGCGCTGGGCCGGCGACGTCGGCCGATCCGCCCGCGGCAACTGGATGGGCTGAATCGTGCCCGGCTCCGAACGGTCCGCCTTGGGAATCTCGATCGGATGGAGGTCATTCTCGCCCTTGCGCACCGCGGATTCGGCCGCGATGGCCGCATTCTCCTGCGCCGCGTCGATCTGCTCCGCCCGCCGTTGTCCCTGGAGCCCCTCCGACTTCGGCATCGCCGCCTGCTCCGCCGTCATGTTCTGCGAGGTATCCTTCGACGGCTGCACCGGTATGACGTTGGGGATTTCCCCTGGCTGGTAAGGCGTGACGTCAAGCTCGACCATGACGCCCATCGCCTGGTCAAGCATAGCCTTGCTGGTATTGTAATTGAACAGGGACGTGATGTAGGTCGTCTGGGCGGAAATCAGGCTGGACTCGGCGTCCATGACGTCCACGTTGGTGCCGACACCGGCGCTGTAACGGACCTGCGCGATCTTGTAATCTTCCTGGGCCTGGTCCACCGCCGTATGCGTCGTGTAGATGTTCTTCTCCGCCGCCAGCAGATTCAGATAGTACGTCTGGACGTCGAGCTGGATCTGCTCCATGGTCTGCATCTCCAGCTGCTCCGCCTTGCGCAGCATCGCCTTCGCTTGCTGGACCTGCGCTTCGGTCACGAAGTTGTCGAAAATGTTCCAGCTGGCGGATATGCCGACCGCGATGGAATCGCTGCTGGTATGGTTCGTATTGAAGGGCTTGTCACCGGCAAAGGCACGGCTCGCGACCGCGGAAACCGTCGGACGGTAGCCGGCCTTCATCGCCTGCATGTTGGCCCGCGCCTTGCTCACGTTCCGGTTGGCGGCGATGCCGTCCGGGCGGTGCGTCAGCGCATACCTCGTGCACTCCTCGAGGTTCAGGTCGTACTTGATGTACTTGAGATCGTCGCTGGCGTTGACGATGGTATTGGTCGGCAGGCCCACGATGTTGTTGAAGGTAGCCACGGCCACGTCGTAATCGTTCTGGGCCGTGACCAGGTTCTGCTGGGCCTCGGCCAGCTCGACCTGGGAACGCAGGACGTCGGACTTGGCGACGGTGCCCACGCGGTACTGGGCGTTAACGTTGCTCAAATGGGCCGACAGGGTTTCCACGCGCTCCTGCTGCACCTTGATGAGGTTGCGGCACTGAAGGATGCGGTAATAGGCCGAGGTCGTCGTCGCCTTGATGTTCTGGCGGGTGGCCTCCAGCGTGAGGTCGGCGGCGTCAACGCCGAGCTCCGCCGCCTCGATGTTGTTCTCGATGCGGCCGCCGGTATAGAGCGGGAACGAGAGCGAGAAGCTGTTGTAGAAGTTGCGGTCATAGCGGACGCTGGAAAGGCCCTGATCATACGCGTGTTGCGCCTCCCGGGCCGAAGCGCCGGACAACGTCGTGGCCTGCCCGCTCCAGGAAAGATTGAAGCCGCTGGTGCGGCGTGCCTGACGCAGCGTCCACCGGGCATAATCCACGTCGCTGACGGATTCCTTGATGGTGCGGTTGTTATCCAGCGCCATCTGGATGCTCTCCTCGAGCGTCAGATTGATCGTATCGGCGGCCTGCGCCGTCCCGAATGCGGAAAAGGTCACCATTCCCGCCAATACCAAAACCTGCAGCCGTTTGGATAAATATTTCCTGATCTTCACTGTAACATCCTCCTACCATTCAGGGCGAATCCGCCCGGACTCCCTTACCTGTTTAATAATATTTCAAGTCTCCCCGGCCGTATCCCGCCGAAGAGGCCCGCATTCAGAATTCCTGCCGGAGGCCGACAAACGTGGCCCGTTTATCCCGGTGATTGATGTCGTTCATCTGGCCAAACAGATACGTCTTGTCCGCCACCCGGTACCGGACCCGCGCTTTCAGGGCCACGTTGTTGAGATCGTAGGCGTCCACTGAAAAGCGCCAGCGGGAACCCGCGTCGGCGTCCAGGCCGATTCCCACCTGGCTGCTCACCACGCCGGCCCGGCCGGTGATGGCGCCGGCCTTCTTTCCGACCTGGGCGTTGAAACGGTTGCCATCGCCGATGTCGTCAAATCCCAGCAGCAGGAAACTGTCCGCCGAGGGATAGAGACGCATGTCGAAATTCGCCTGCCAGTCGCTTTCCTTGCCGCTGTACATCGCCTCCACGCCCGCCTCCATGTGGGCGCCCTTGAAGCCGTCCAGCATGCTGTTGGCCTTCTCCGTAACCTGGCGGACGTTGTGCAGCGTCGCCTTGAGATCGGCCGACGTCTGGGGATCGGTCACGACGCCCTCCAGGCTCTTCGCCATGTTGTCGATGCGCCGCGTGGTATCGGAAAGGTTCGCGATGGCCAGCTTCATGTTCGCCGCCGTCCGGCCGTCGCCGGAAAAGTCACGGGTGAGATTCGCCAGCTCGTTGGCCGTGTTCGCCATGCCCACGGACATGATATTGAGGTTATGCACCATCTGGTTGACCTCGGCCTCGTTGTTCACGGCCATCCGGTTGAAGGCCGCCGTCATGTCCCGCATATTGGCGGTGAGGTCGCGGATATTCATCGTCGTCGCGATCAGCGACTTCTGGAGATCCGGGCTGCCGACGACGTGGTTGATCGATTCCAGCAGATCCTGCACCTGGAGCACCGCCCGGTTGATGTTCTCCATCATCGTGTCCATCGTCTGCTCATCGACGCCGTAGACGTGATCGCCGTCCTTGATGTAATGGCCGCTGTCCGCCCCCGGTGTGATGCCGATGCATTTCTCGGCGAGGACGCCGCTGGAAGTGATGCTGATCTTCGAGCCCAGCGGAATCTGGACGTCCGGCCGTATCTTGACCGTCACCATCGCCGACGTGCCGCTGGTCTCCACCGCTGTCACCTGGCCCACCCGGACGCCGGCCACGCAAACGTCGGCGCTGGGATTCAGCCCCATGACCTCGCTGAAGCTGACGTAAATCGTATGGTCCTTGCTGCCGATCAGATGGAAATCGCTCAAATGGACAAGGATGAGTGCCAGGACTGCCAGTCCCACCAGGGTGAAAGCCCCCACCTTCGCCTCATTCGTCATGTCCCAGCCCCCTCTTCCGGCAGTGCCAGGCCTCTCAGGAACGCCCGCACCCGGGAATCACTCAAACGTCGGAACCGCTCCACCGGCTCCACGGCGATGAGCTCACCCTCGTAGAGCATGGCAATCCGGTCCGCAACCAGACAGGCGCTCTCCATATCGTGGGTCACCACCACCGAAGTCACATGGAGCCGGCGCTGCATCTCCAGGATGAGCTCGTCGATCTTCCTCGTCATCACCGGGTCAAGCCCCGAATCCGGCTCATCGTAGAAGATGATGGACGGGCCGAAGGCCAGCGCCCGGGCCAGGCTCACCCGTTTCTTCATGCCGCCGGAAAGCTCTCCCGGCATGAGGTCCGCCGCCTCGGGAAGCCCCACCAGCGACAGGTTCTCCCGGACGATCTCGGCGATGCGTTCCTCCTCGTAATCCCCGTGCTCCCGCAGACCGAAGGCCACGTTCTCGCCTACCGTCATCGAGTCGAACAGGGCGGAGTACTGGAACACCATGCCCATCTTGAGCCGCACCTCGTCCAGCTCATTCTCCGACAGGCCGGCGATGTCCTTCCCATCCACCCGGATCTCGCCGCTGTCCGGCCGGATCAGGCCGATCATCAGCCGCAGCAGGGTGCTCTTGCCCGAGCCGGAGCCGCCGATGAGCGCCAGCGTCTCCCCTTCCTGCACCGTGAGATTCACCTGGCGTAAAATCGCCTTGCCGTTGAATGACTTATTGACATCTATTAATTGTAACATCTTTTCGCTCATTGATAAAGTACCAGCGACAAAAAACAGTTGGCGACGAAAATCATGATGATGGAACTCACCACCGAGCGCGTCGTCGCGATGCCCACACCCTCCGCTCCCTGGGGCGCGTTGAGGCCGCAATAGCAGCCGAGGATGGCGATGATGAAGCCGAACACGGCCGCCTTCACCAGGCCGCCGGTAATATCGTGCGTCGTCACGAAAACGTCGATGGAATTCCAGTAGAGGAACGAGCTGATGCCCGAGCGGAAGGTCGCGATGGCCCAGCCGCCCAGGACGCCGATGACGTCGCCAAAGACGGTGAGCAGCGGCACCATGCCCATGCAGGCCAGCATCCGCGGCACCACGAGATAATTCACCGGGCTCGTGGCCATGACCCGCAGGGCGTCGATCTGCTCCGTAACCTTCATCGTGCTGATCTCCGCCGTAATGGCCGCGCCCACCCGGCCGGCCGCCACCACGCCCACCAGCACCGGGCCAAGCTCGCGGCCGATGGCGATGGTGATGACGCCGCCGATCGTGGACTGCGCCCCAAAGCGGATGAACTCGTGGGCCACCTGAAGCGTCATGACCATACCGGTAAAGAGCAACGTCAGCGTCACGATGGGCAAGGTATCCACGCCGAGATGGGCCATCTGGGCGAATACGTGGCGTATCCGGGGCGGCCGACGAAGCTGGCGCATCGTTTCGACGATGAGCATCACGACTTCGCCGACATAACGCAGCCATCGGGTGACAACGCAGCCGACGCGTTCCAGAATCTCCGTCATCTTCCCCGTGCGCCCCCTGTCTCATGATGTACCTTTAGATTTTATCAACATTTGGAAAAATAGTAAAGCGGAAATTCTCCATCGCCTGCCAAAAAAACGCCAGGCAGCCCGTTATGGCGCAGGATCACGGCGCCCCTTTGCCAATCCTTTTATTCTCATACATTTTTTTATCCGCCCGTCGTATCGTATCGGTCACCGACTCGTCGACGCCCGGATCATACACCGCGATTCCCACGGCGACCCTCGCTTCTTCCCACCGGTTCACCGCCGCGGCACAGATTTCGTTCCGGGCTTCCATGAATCGTCCGAGCAATTCTTCCCGATTCCGGTAATCCTCATTCTGCAGGACGACCGTAAACTCATCCCCGCCGACCCGGAAAACCGGGCTGTGCTGGAAGACGTCGCAAATCAGCCGGCTGGCCGTCTTGATATATACGTCTCCCTTATCATGCCCATACTGATCGTTGACCATCTTGAGATTGTCGCAATCGAAAACCCCGATGGCGAAATCCATCGGCTCTCCCTGATCCAGCTTGTCCTGAAGCTCCTGGACAAAAGCCGTGAAAGCCCCCCGGTTGCGGACGGAGGTGAGCGCGTCCACGAAAACCCGCTTGTTCAGGACCCGGACCAATCGCTCTTCTTCCCGCATTTTCTTTTCCGCCCGGAGGCTGCGCAGCAGCAACGCCAGGATTACCAGCAGCACCCCGGCGATCACCGTCATCACGATCAGCAGGTTATCCCTGACCAGATCGCCAAAGCTGACTCTCACGTCCTCGGTGGAATAATACGTCAGCGCCGTGTGGACGACGGAATCAGGCACCGCGCCGATGGCCCGGGCGAGAATGGAGTACAGTTGGGTATTGCCTCTGGACACGGCGAAGCAATAGTCCATGTCCACCCCGGTATAGACCGTGGTCAGGCGCAGCTTCTCGCATTGCTTGGAAATGTTGCTAAAGCGGTAATTGCTGATGATGACGCAGTCCGCCTTCCCGGCCGCGACCGCCTCGAGTCCGGCCGGCGTATCGATGAAATAGGCCCTCTGCCAGCCGGGATAATGATCCGCCAGGAACAAATCGTAATTGGTGTTGCCCTGGTTGACGGCCACCGTCACGTTCTGCTTGCGGACAAACTCCTTCTGTTCCGACGCGCGCACCACCGCGTCCATCTCCGTGCGCATCAGCGCCGGCGTCATGACCACTCCCAGCGTCTCGCTGTCATGCTCGGTCAGGTTGGCGGGGAACACGCAATCCACCTCGCCGTCCTTCATGGCCTTTATCGCGCCCGCCGCCGTAGGAAAAGGGATCGCCTCGAAATGAAGATGCGCGTTGCCCAGCGCCGTCGAAGCGTAGGCCAGATAATCCTTCAGCGCGCCGGTCAGTTCTCCCGTTTCCTCCTCTTTGGCGCAAAACGCCAGATAGTTGTCCTGGTAACCCACCCGGATTGTCCCGTGCCGGGAAAGCCATTCGAGCTCCGCTTCGCTGAGATAGCGGTCGGTATTGGCGCTGCTGAGGTATTTGCCGTGCAGCTGCTGGTTGAAATATTTATTCTCATCCCGGATCCGCCTCATAGCGGCGTCCAGCTCATTCAAAAGCGCCGGCCGGGCCTTGCTGACCGCGAAATAATAATCCGACGAGCCGATCTTGCAGACCGGCACCGCCGTTTCGGGATCCCCGAAAACGTCCATCGTGACGAAGGCGTCAAGCTCCGTGCCCAAAAGGCGCAGTGATTCGTCATCGGGGCCCTCAATCTCCACCAGGTTCACCCGGACGCCGTGCATCTCCGCCCAATGCTGGAAAATCTCCTTCTGGACCATGCCTTTGGTCACGCCGACCGTCTTCCCGTTCAGGGAAGTATAGTCCTTCGCCGTGATATCGGTATTCTCCGGCGACACGAAGACGTAATACGCCTCCGTGCCCATGGGGAGAGAGCCGTACAGCATATGCGCCGCCCGTTCCTCCGTGAACGACATATTGCTCATGAGGTCAATCTCGCCGTTCTTCAGCATCCGCAGGAGCTCCGACCAGCTTCCTTCCACATATTCAAATCTCCAGCCGGTATAGGCGGCGACCTTTCGCCCGTACTCATAAGCATAGCCGGAACGTCTGCCATGCTGGTCCGTCATGTAGTAAGGCGCTTCATGCCAGCCGACGCGCACCACCGTTTCCTCCGCCCGCTCTTCGGCGCCGGCGCCTGCCGGAAAAAAGGAAGCGGCGAAAAAAAACAAAACAAACAGCAACCTTGCCAGCCGAACGATCCTGTTCATCCTCCATGACCCCTTGTTCTTCAGAATGAAAACCTGACAGGCGCCTGGCCTGTATCCCTTCGGATTAATCCGTCATTGTTTCTTCCCTTATTGCCCAACGATTATTTTACCACGCTTTGCCCAAAACGAATAGCCCGCGCCGGCGACACCGAACGGCAGCGTCGGACGCGAAGCGGCAAGCCCCATCCGACTCAAGAAACCACGGCGTGAACGCGATCTCATACCGATCGCGTCCCTTCATCATTCATGGCCTTGTCATCGTCCGAACTCACCGGTGGTCTTCTGGTAACCCTTACCCCCGCGACGCCGCTTTTTCCAGCTCGTCGAGGGTCAGGCCGTAAACGCGGCGCAGGGCTTCCTCGGCGGAAACTTCGCGCAGCTCCTGCAGATAGGCGAAGAGCTTCATCAGCGGGTAGTGATCGGTCAGGTAAAGCACCGCCGCGTCCGCCCGTCGATAGGGCTCCTCCTGGCTGTGGAAGGAGCGCTGCCAGCCCTCGGCGGCGGTGACGGCGGCCAACCGGAGTCCCTCTTTGGCCGCCTTCCGGGCATTCTTACGGAACGTCTTGTCGTAGCCCGGCGCCAGGGGCGCGATGACGCGGGCCGCCAGCACGTCGGCCATGCCCTCGATGAACCACATATTCCGCCCCAGGGCGTCCATGGAGCCGGCGGCGACCATCTGATACTGGTGAATCATCTCGTGGACGGTGGTGAACAGCACGTTGCCGTCGCCGGAGTCCTCCGCCACGTAGACGAGCACCCGCTCCTCGTTGGCCTGCCCGGCGACGCGCCCGCTCCGGATGTCTTCCTCCGTCTGGGCCTGCCGCGTCGTGGCGTGGATCTCGATCGGCCGGTAAAACTCCATATCAAAGGTTTTCTTCATATAATCATCCGTCAGCCGGATCCCCCGGTAAATGACCTTGATATGGTGGCCGTTGATGCCGCCGCCGGGAATGATATGGACCTGCGTCTTCGCCAGCGCCGCCGCCGGCCACAGGAGCAGCAGGCAAAGAAGCGCCCCCAGAAGGCCGGCGCCCGGCCGGTTCTTGCGCTCTCGTTGTTCCATCGCGCCTTTCTCCTTTCCGTGGGAAAGGGCCGGACAGCTTCCGCCATCCGGCCCCCTCCCCGTCGCGGTTCAACCCTTGCTCTCGGCGCCTTCCGCGTCGCCCACGATCACGTGCGTCCGGTTCGGCATGAACAGCATGAAAACATCGCCCTCGTAAATCTTGCGCCCGGGGTCGAAGATGTCGGCCAGCCACTCCTTGCCGCTCGCGTCCTTGAGGAAATAGCGCATCTTCTCCCCCAGGAACATGCTGTGGGTGATGGTGGCCGGCAGCACGTTCTCGCCGTGGGGGGCCTTCGCCACCTCATTGAGCCGGATGGATTCGGGACGGATGCTGGCGGTATAGGTGCCTTCGGGACAGGGCGCGTCCATTTCCAGCACCTGGCCCTCGTAGTTCGCCCAGAGGGCGTTGTTACCGGTGACCTGGATGAGATTCGTGGTGCCGATGAAATCGGCCACGAAAGGCGTCGCCGGCTCGAAGTAAATCTCGTGGGGCTTGCCCTGCTGGTGCAGATAACCCTTCTTCATCACGATGATGGAGTCGGACATCGAGAGCGCCTCCTGCTGATCGTGGGTGACGTAGATGGTGGTGAGCCCCATCTGCTGCTGGATGGTCCGCAGTTCCACCCGCACCGACTCCCGGAGCTTCGCGTCGAGGTTCGACAGCGGCTCGTCAAGGAGCAGCACGTCGGGCTCCATGACCAGGGCCCGAGCCACCGCCACGCGCTGCTGCTGACCGCCGGACATCTGGTTCGGATAGCGGTCCTCCATGCCGCTGAGCTGCATCAGGGAAAGGGCGTCCCCCACCTTCTGCTTCACCGTCTTCTCGTCGAGGTTCCGCACCCGCAGGCCGTAAGCCACGTTCTCGAAAACGCTCATGTGGGGAAACAGCGCGTACTCCTGGAAAACCATCGCCGTATTGCGGGCGTAAGGCGGCACGTGCTCGATCTGCCGCCCGGCCAGATGGATCTCGCCGCTGTCCGGCTCGTAGAAGCCCGCGATCATGCGGAGGATGGTCGTCTTGCCGCAGCCCGAAGGGCCGAGCAGCGTCACGAAATCCCCCTTCTGCACTTTGAAATTCACGTTATGGATGACCTGACTCGACCCGAAGAATTTATTGATGGCCTTGAGTTCCATTACAATTTCCGACATGACAGCCCCTCCTAATTACAAATCAAAGATATTGATCTGGTCGCGCAGGATGAGCTTCGCCAGACCGAAGGTCGCGAATATCGTCAGCATCATGCCGACGGCTGTGGCGCTGGCCACCGTCAGGAAGCCCTGATTCGCCAGGCTCATGATGTTGATCGAGGCGAGGTTCCACTCCGGGGAAATCAGGAAAATGACGGTGCTCAGCGTATTCATGGACCGCATGAAGGAATACACGAAACTGATGGAAAGGGAATTCTTGAGCATCGGCACGATGACGCGCTTGAAGGTGGTGAAGCTGTCGGCCCCGAGGTTCGTCGAAGCCTGCTCCAGCGACTTCTCGATCTGGGACAGGCCCGCCACCGCCTGCCGGTAGCCCACCGGGAGCTGGCGCAACGTCATGCCGACGACGACGATGACGAGCGTGCCGGTCATCTCCAGCGGCCCGGAATTGAAGGCCATGATGAGGGCGAGGCCGATGAAGGTACCGGGCAGCGAAACCGGCAGCATCGCCAGGAAATCCATGAGCCCCCGGCCCGGGAACTTCCGGCGCAGCGTCAGGAACGCCAGCGCGATGCCGAGGAGCGTCGTCGAAACCGCCGTCGTCATCGAGGCGACCCAGCTGTTCCTCATCGACGCCGACTGCAACACGCCCTCGACGAAATAATCCATCGTGAAGGTATAGTCATAACCGAAGGTACGGGTAAAGGCGAACAGGCAAACCACGCCGATGATGAGCAGGATGATGAGGCAGATCGTCAGGCAGAAAGCGAAGAGCAGCCAGCGCACCGCCGGCCCCACCGTCACCCGGGACAGGCCGCCCACGGGCTTGCCGGTGACCGTCACGTAGGAATTCTTTTCGAGATAATAGCGCTGGATGAAGAAGACCGCCAGCGTTGGGATTACCAGCACCACCGACAGTACCGCGCCCATCGGCAGGTTCCAGGCGCCGACCACCTGGGCGTAAGCCTCCGTCGCCAGAACGTGGTAATTCGCGCCCACCAGCATCGGGTTGCCGAAATCCGCCAGGCTGTTGATGGCCACCAGCAGGAACGCGCTGGCCAGACCCGGCGTCGCCAGCTTCAGCGTCACCGTGCGGAACAGGTAGAAGCCCCGGGCGCCGAGATTCTGCGCCGCCAGTTCCAGATTCGGACTGATGGCCTTGAGGACGCCCGAGATCGTGATGTAGGCCAGCGGGAAGAAAGCGATGGTCTGCACCACCCAGAGCCCGATCCAGCCGTAGAGATCGACCTTGAGCTCCAGCAGATTCCAGGTGATGAAGCCGCGCCGCCCGAACAACATGATGAAGGCCAGGCCCGACACCACCGAGGGCGCCATCGACGGCAGCAACGCCACCACCTGGAAGAAGCGCCGCCCCGGCAGATCGACGTAGTTCATCGCGTAGGCGTAAATGAAGCCCAGCACCATCGCCGTCGTCGTCGCCAGGAGCGCCGAAGCCATCGTATGCCAGAATGCCTCGAGGAACTCCTTGCCCGTGAGCGCCATCTGCCAGTCCTCTGCCGTCGGCACCAGGATCAGCTTGATGAAGGGGTAAATGACAAAGACGCCGAACATCAGGAAGAGCAGGACGATTGCCACCAGAAGCTGGGGCTCCCGGGTCAGCGTCCGAAGCTCCGCCGCCCAGCCCGTCTGCTCGCGGGCCGCCGCTGCCGCCATACCAACCACCTCGTTTTCCGTTATCGCTGCCGCGTGGATTTTATCCTGTAGTATTTTCGCCAATCCCCGCCCGTTTTCCTGCCGGAGCGAAAAAAAAGAGGCCGCCGGAAAAAGCGTGACCGATCGTGTTCTCCCAAACGACCCTATTTCCATAACGTCACCTCCGCCAAAACGCGAAACGGCGAACATGATCCGGAAATATGATGATCCCCTTCCCTCCGCCCTTCATGAAGGCCGAAGCAACGGGAGCGGCGGCGAAACGGCGGGATAATCTCCCCCATCGTTTCGCCGCCTTCCATTCTCCCCACAAATGACAAAGACGGCATTTGTGCTTTGGGCGCAAATGCCGTCTTTGTCGCTGTCCTATTCAATTTCTCTGTATCCAGCGTTTCTGATATTTTTCCAGTTCCCGGAGAAGCTGTACCGACAAGCGACAGCCGACGTCGTTTTCTTCGGCCAGAAGGGCGCGGACCTGGGAGACGGGCCAGGCAAGGACTACCGTCTCGGGGGCGGCGGCTTCGGCGGCGATGGCGCTGGGGGTCTCCAGAAGCGCGAATTCGTTGATGATCCGCCCTTCCCGCAGCACGTTCAGCGGGTTCAGCCAGCCGTCGGCGGCGGCGCGGTAGCGAATGACGCGTCCGCTGTAGAGCACCAGCAGCGACGGTTGCGAACTGCCCAGGGCCAGAATGGTATCGTTGTCGTAAAAGGTGCGGATGCGGGCCCGGGCGGCGAACTCGCGGCGCCGCTTCCGGGATAGCCCGGCGAAGATTTCCACCTTTTCCAGGAAATCCGCGACCGCATCGGCATCGGGGCGGCTGCTGGGAACCTTTTCCCGGAACTGACGGGCAATCATGCCCTTGAGTTCTTCCACCGGCTGGCCCCAGTTGGCGAGCATCGCTTTCAGGGTGAAATAGTAGCGGCTCAGGAGCTTCTCCACGGCGCCGTCCCGGAAACCGGCGCTGTTGTAATAGGCTTCGATGATGATGGCCCGGCCGTCGTAACGGAAGTACACGCCGAGGTCCATGCCGTGGGCGTCGATGGAGGTGATGGCCGCCGGCACGACGCCGGGGGACTTGTCAATCTCGCTGTAGCGGCGCGCGTCCAGCAGAAATCCGTGGAAGCTCAGCAGATGATCGAAGATTTCCGCCGGACGGCCGGCGAAGCCTTGAATTTCCGCGGGCGGGCAGTAGCTCATGGGCTGGGAGCCGAGGAGCTGCATGATTTGCGCTTTGACGAGCTCTTTCACGGTCTCGCCCGGATGGGCGGTCAGGCGCACCGTCAGCATATTGAGGATGGCGGCCGTCTCACCCACGTTGTCCATGCGCGAAGTGCGGTTGGAGAGGAGCATCGGATAGTAGGTGTCGTCGGTATTGGAGAACTGCTGGAGCATGATGCCCCAGGCCGTTTCCAGCAGCGCCACCCAGGCGCTGCGCTCCCGGCCGCCGACGTGGGCTTCGATGGCCGCCACCTCCTGCACCGACAGAGCCTGCCGCGTCACCTCCTGGCGGAAAGGCAGCTCCGAGGGCTCGTAGCCCGGCAGGACCGGCTTTTCCGGCAGGTCCGCCAGAAGCCGGTTCCAGTATTGGAGGGCGGGGCGCCGGTCCTGCCTGTCCCGCTGGGCCACGTAGGCGGCGAAGGAAAACTGGCGGCGGGGCGGCAACGGCAGCTTTTCCGGATTCTGACCGGGGAAAAGCGGCACGAAAAGATCCCGGACGTCCCAGTTGTCGGCGACGATCTGGGGCTGCGTCACCAGCACCGCGTACTCGGTGTTGGAGGTGCGATGGACGGCGATGCGGAGCAACGTGTCGGTTTCCAGATCAAAGCCCCGGTGACGGTCGGCCTCCATCGCGGTTTCCAGACGGCTGTCGATTTCCTCCGGCGGCAGGTTGTCCAGAGCGCGGAAGACGACGGGGAACGGGCGGGGCAGGAGCTCCACCGCCCAGACGTCGCCGCCGGCGGCGTGGAAATTCGTCCGCAGGATGGGCTGGTCGGCGATGAGGTCGTCAACGACCTTCTGGAAGGCAGCCGGCCGAATGGCGCCGTTCACCTTGTAAAGGGACTGGATGAAAAAGCCGGGGGACACCGTGGCCTCGCCGGAGAAGAACACCCACTCCTTGCCGGTCAGCGGCCGGACGTCCTGGAGCATCGAACCGTAGCGTTGATTGAGAAGCTCCTGCTCGGCGGGGGGAATCTCCCCCACCCGGAAGATTTTCGCCGGCTTGAAAATGGCGCGCTTCAGTATCTGACGCGCCGGATATTCGTTCTCGCCGTAAAAGGTCGGGATAAAGTTCGCCATACGCTTTCGCACCTCGCTCCCTGCGAAAAGGATCGCGGCCGGCCAGGCCGGGGCCGCCGGGAAAAACTGCCGGAATGTTACCGGGAAAGCTGGGTGATGACATAAGCCCCGGGATGGAGGTCAGGGCGGGGCGTCAGCCGGACGGGGATGCCGACGTCGCGGCGCAGGACGTCCAGCGCGCCGGCGGTGCTGATATCTGTCGCCACGTCCTTTTCCACTTCGACTTCGTAGCCAAAGGGGGCGTGGGCGCGGGCCTCGATGCGGCGGATGTGGCGGCAGATGCGGACGGCCACGGTCTCCGGCGACTCCACCCGCCCTTTGCCGCCGCAGGCCGGGCAATCCCGATAGACGATGCCCTCGAAATTCTGCCGGGATTTCTTGCGGGTAATCTCCACCAACCCCAGGGCGGTGATGCCGACGACGTTCGTCTTGCTGCGGTCACGGCGGGCCGCCTCCCGCAGGTATTCCAGCAGGCGCTCCTTCTGCTCCGCCGTTTCCATGTCGATGAAATCGACGACGATGATGCCGCCGATGTCCCGCAGGCGGAGCTGGCGCAGGATCTCGCCCGCGGCCTCCATGTTCATGCGATAGACGGTATCGGCCAGGTTTTCCTCCCCCACGAATTTCCCGGTGTTGACGTCGATGACGGTCAATGCCTCGGTGTGGTCGATGACGAGGAAACCGCCGGAGGGGAGATGGACGACGCGCTCGGCCAACCCGGCGACGGCCTCCTCCACGTGGTACGCCCGGAAGAGCGGCGTCGCCCCGTCGTAAAGCCGGACACGCCGGGAAAGCGCCGGGTAACTGAACTGCAATAACTCCTGGATGCGCTGATAGGTGACGGCGTCGTCCACCAGCATCTCGTCCACGTCCCCGGTCATGGAGTCGCGCACCAGCCGGATGGCAAGCTCGGCGTCCCGGTAGAGGAGCGCCGGCGCCGCCAGCAGGTGGAGGCGGGCCTCAATGGTGGACCAGAGGCGGGTGAGGTAGCGCACGTCAGCCTTGATGGCCTCGGCGTCCTGGCCGCCAGCGGCGGTGCGGACGATGAGTCCCATGCCGGGCGGGCAGAGGCTTTCCGCCAGTTCCCGGAGCCGCGTCCGCTCGCCCTCGTCCTCGATGCGCCGGGACAGGCCCACATAGGACGCCGTGGGCATCAGCACCACGTTGCGCCCCGGCAGCGTCAGGTGCGTGGTTACGCGGGGGCCCTTGCTGCCGGCGGCGTCCTTCACCACCTGGACCAGCAGGGACTGGCCGATATGCACCCGTTCGCCGCCGCCGGCGCCCCCCGCCACGTCGGCAGAATGCCCGTCGCCGATGTAGAGGAAAGCGTTCTTCCGCCCGCCGATATCGACGAAGGCCGCCTGCATGCCCGGCAGGACGTTCTGCACCCGGCCCTTGTAGATGTTGCCGACCAGATGCGAATGACCGGGCCGCTCCACCTCAAGCTCCCGGAGCGCCCCGTCTTCCAGAATGGCCATGCGGGTCTCCTCGGGCATGACATCCACCAGGATCGATCTCAAATCATTTCCTCCTCGCGCTAACGCGTTTCCTAATCGTCGATCTCCAGCAGGGATTTCCCCCGGCCGGTGAGGGAGCGGCGACAGAGTCCGGCGGCTTTCCCGTCGCCGGGGAATCCGAAGCGGTCCACCAGCAGCGACAGCACCTCGCCGGGCTTGACGCTGCCGGTAGGCGTGATGCGGATTTTCATCGTGAGACGGGCAGCGTCGCCGTCGGTTTCCAGGGCGACGTCCTCCGCCACGTACTGCTTGACTTCAATGTCCCGCGTCTTTTTCGGCGTGGCGCGGTGAAAAACGCACTCCGCCGCCGCGTTGAAGGCCGCCACCGCCGTCCGGGCCTGCTCCGCCGTGCCGGTGAGGGGAAGGTCCACGGTGTAGCCCGCTTCGTCCGCCTCGGCCATCAACGTCCCCTTCCGTTTCCTGAGCCGCCGCAGTTCCAGGAGTTCGATGCCGGGGGGCAGGGCCGCTTTCAGCCGTTTCGCCACGTCCAAAGGCGGCAGCGGCTCGGTCATCTCCAGGTCGAAATACTCGACGTCGCTGGTTACACCCACGGCCAGCGCCGAAGCGAAGGAAATCTTCATGTGGGGGTTAAAGCCCTCGGAGTATGCCGCCGGCAGCCCGGCCCGACGGATGGCCCGCTGGATGGCGCCGGCGTAATCGAGGTGGGAAATATAGCGGAGCGCCTCGCCCTTGGTCACGGCAACCCGGTAGATGAAGGACAGTTTCATTTCAGCCATCCTTTCGCCTCCCATCGACGACGCGGACGCCCAGCCGCTGGCAGACGCCGCAGCCGGTGCAGTCACCGCGGCGGCAGTCCGCCGTCAGCGCCGCCGCCATCGCCTTCTCCCACTCCCGCCGCAGGAAGCCCGTCTCCACCCCCGGCGAAGTGTGGCTCCAGGGCAGGGGTTCATCGAAAGAACGCGCCCGTTCGTTGTAGAAGGCCGGATCGACGCCGCACTTCCCGAAGGCGGACAGCCAGTATTCCTCGCGGAACTGGTCCGACCAGCCGTCGAACTTCGCCCCGGCCCGCCAGGCCTCGTAGAGCACCGGCGCCAGGCGACGATCGCCCCGGGCCATCACGCCCTCGAGCCGGCTGACACGGGCGTCGTGGTAGTTGTACTGGATGGCCCGGTCCCGGATGTGCTCCTTCAGCAGCCGCTGCTTGCGGTCGAACTCGGCCAGCGTGTTCTGGGGGAACCACTGGAACGGCGTGTAGGGCTTCGGCACGAAGCAGGAAACGCTGACGGTGACCTTCACGCCGCGCTTGCCCTTGATTTCCGTGTAGAGGTCGACGACTTTTTTCGCCAGACGGGCGATGCCGATGATGTCCTCGTCGGTCTCGGTCGGCAGCCCCATCATGAAGTAGAGCTTGACCGCCTTCCAGCCCCGCCGGAAGGCGGCTCCCACCGCCGCCATCAGGTCCTCTTCGGTGACGCCCTTGTTGATGACGTCGCGCAGGCGCTGGGTCCCGGCCTCCGGCGCGAAGGTCAGGCCGCTCTTGCGGATCTGCTGGAGCTTGTCCGCCAGCTCGATGGAAAAACTGTCCACCCGCAGCGACGGCAGGGAGAAGCTCATCCGCGCCGCCGCGAAATCCGTCATCAGCGTATCCACCAACGGCTCCAGACAGGAATAATCGGCCGAGCTCAACGACGTCAGCGACATCTCGTCGTAGCCGGTAGCGTCCGCCATCTGACGGGCGAGTTCACGAAGCCGCGGCAGCGACCGTTCCCGGACCGGCCGGTAGGCGATGCCCGCCTGGCAGAAACGGCAGCCCCGGGAGCAGCCCCGGAACAGCTCCAGCATGATGCGGTCATGAACGATGCCGATATAGGGCACGACGGGCGCCGTCATGGCCGGGGCGGCGTCGAAGTCCGCCAGCAGCCGCTTGTAGATAACCGGTCGCGCCGCCGGATGGAGCGGCGTGAGGCTTTGGAACATGCCGGCTTCGTCATAGCGCGGCTCGTAAAGCGACGGTATGTAGATGCCGTCCAGCGCCGCCGCCCGCAGCAGGAAACCCCGCCGCCCCTCAGGGCACCCCTCGCCTTTCCAGGCGATGAAAGCGTCCACCAGCTCGCCCAGCACCGCTTCCCCTTCGCCGATCACGAAGAGGTCGAAGAAATCCGCCACCGGCTCCACGTTATAGACACAGGGACCGCCCCCGACGACGAAGGGCGCGCCCTCTCCCCGCTCCGCCGCCCGGACAGGGATTTCCGCCAGGTCCAGCATATTGAGGACGTTTGTGTAGCACATCTCGTACTGCAGGGAAAAGCCGAGGAAATCGAACTCCCTGATTGCCGTAAAGGTTTCCAGCGAATAAAGCGGCAGCCGCCTTTCCCGCATGGCCGTCTCCATGTCGGGCCAGGGCGCGTAGACCCGCTCCGCCGCCGTGTCCGGCCGGCAGTTCAGCACCTCGTAGAGGATCTTGAGGCCCAGATTCGACATGCCCACCTCATAGACGTCGGGCATGGACAGCGCGAAACGGCAGGCGACCTTTGCCGCGTCCTTGCGGACCGCGTTCCATTCGCCGCCGGTATAGCGGGCCGGCTTCGTCACCGCGCCGAGAAGATCAGGCGTCAATTCTATCATAAAAGGCAAAACCCCTTGGATTGTGATTGTGTAATCGAAGCCCGTCCGTCAGAACAGCAGCTTCTGTTTCTTCATGTAGATATTCAGCAGGATCGCCACCGCCATGATGTTCGTGGTCAAAGAACTCACGCCGTAGCTCATCAGCGGCAGCGGGATGCCGGTCACCGGCATGATGCCCATGGTCATGCCCACGTTCACCAGTACATGGAAAGCCAGCATCGAAGTAATGCCCACCGCCATCAGCATCCCGAAAGTGTCGCTGGCGTCCTGGGCAATCTTCATGCCGCGCCAGAGGATCACCAGATAGAGCACCAGCAGGCAGGCGGCCCCGACAAACCCCAGCTCCTCCCCCACCACGGCGAAGATGAAATCGGTGTGGTTCTCGGGCAGGAAGTTGAGCTGGCTCTGCGTCCCGCTGAACAGGCCCTTGCCGAAAAGCATCCCCGAGCCGATGGCGATTTCCGACTGGATGATGTGATAGCCGGAACCCAGCGGGTCCACGTTCGGATCGAGAAAGACCATGATGCGCATTTTCTGGTACTCCTTCAGCACGAACATCCAGAGCAGCGGGAACAGCGCCAGCCCCGCCGCGAACAGCCCGCCCAGGAGCTTCAGGTTCACGCCGCAGGCAAAGATCATGCCGAGGAAGATGGCGATGAAGACCAGCGAGGTCCCCAGGTCCGGCTGCTTCATCACCAGGATGAAGGGGACGCCCACGAAGAGCCCCACCGGCAGGAGGTCCTGCAGGGTGTTGAGTTTCCCCACCTTGTCTTCCAGCAGCGCCGCCAGCGAGATGATCATGATGAGCTTGGCGAACTCCGAGGGCTGGAGCGTGACCGGCCCCAGCTGGATCCACCGCTGGGCGCCGAGGGCTGAGTGCCCCACCAGCATGACGGCCACCAGCAGCGCCAGATTGAAGCCGTAGAGCTTCATCCCGTATCGTTGCAGCATCTTGTAGTCGAAATTCATGAAGAAAACCGCCAGCGCGATATTGATGACGGCGAAGAGCCCCTGCCGCTGCACGAACCGGACGCCTGCCGGGTCGCTGTGCGTCGCGCTGCCGATGATGACCAGGCTGAAGAGGATCACCGCGCAGACCGCCACGATCAGCACGAAATCCATTCGCCTAAGCAATCGTTTATTCATATAGCGTTTCGTCCCTCCAGGAAACCAGAGAAAAATCCATCTTAACCAATTTATCATATCACCATTGAAGCCGAAATGGAAGCAGGCCGACGCGAAAAATCGGGACGGGTCCCCGTGCCGGATTGCGAAGGAATCGCAATAGCAAATCAGACCGGCAGGGGTTTTACAAATATTTTCGTCTGGTGTATAATGATTGAAATCGGTTTACAGCGGCTTTTGCCGCCGGTTCCTATTAATTAAAGGGGGAGAAGTTCCAACCATGAGCAAGAAAATGAAGACAATGGACGGCAACAGCGCCGCCGCGTACGTATCTTACGCGTTCACTGACGTTGCCGCCATCTACCCGATCACGCCTTCGTCGCCGATGGCGGAGCACGTCGATGAGATGGCCGCCCACGGGCAGAAGAACCTCTTCGGCCAGACGGTGCGCCTGGTGGAGATGGAGTCCGAGGCCGGCGCGGCCGGCGCGGTGCACGGTTCGCTCCAGGCCGGCGCCCTGACGACGACCTACACGGCTTCCCAGGGCATGATGCTGATGATCCCGAATATGTACAAGATTGCCGGCGAACTGCTGCCCGGCGTCTTCCACGTCAGCGCCCGGGCGCTGGCGGCTTCTTCCCTGAATATCTTCGGCGACCATCAGGACGTCATGGCGGCCCGCCAGACGGGCGTGGCGATGCTGGCGGAGAACAGCGTGCAGCAGGTCATGGACCTGGCGGCGGTGGCGCATCTCGTGGCCATCAAGGGCCGGGTGCCGTTCCTGAACTTCTTTGACGGGTTCCGCACTTCCCACGAAATCCAGAAAATCGAGGTCATCGACTACGCCGACCTCGGCAAGCTGCTGGACTGGGAGGCAGTGGAAGCCTTCCGCCACCGGGCGCTGAACCCGGACCATCCGGTCGTCCGCGGCACCGCCCAGAACCCGGATATCTATTTCCAGACCCGCGAGGCCGTGAACAGCTATTACGAAGCGGTTCCCGATCTGGTGGAGGAGACGATGGCGGCCATCGCCAGGATCACGGGCCGCGAGCATCACGTCTTCGATTACCACGGCGCCGCTGACGCCGACCGCGTCATCGTGGCCATGGGCTCCATCTGCGAGGCGGCAGCCGAGGCCGCGGACTACCTGAACCAGCAGGGCGAAAAGGTCGGCGTGCTCAGCGTCCACCTCTACCGGCCCTTCTCTCTGAAGTATTTCTTCCAGCAGCTGCCGAAGACGGTGAAGAAGATCGCCGTGCTCGACCGCACGAAGGAGCCGGGATCTCTCGGCGAGCCGCTCTATCTCGACGTCCGCGGCGCGTTCTACGATCAGGCGCAAAAGCCCGTCATCGTCGGCGGCCGTTACGGCCTCGGCGGCAAGGACGTGACGCCGGACCAGGTTTTCGCCGTTTACGAGGAACTCAGGAAGGACGCGCCGATCAACGGCTTCACCATCGGCATCGACGACGACGTGACGAAGCGCTCGCTGGCGCCGGTCAAGAGCGACGTCGATCTCACCCCGGCGGGCACCACGGCCTGCAAATTCTGGGGCTTCGGTTCCGACGGCACGGTGGGCGCCAACAAGAGCGCCATCAAGATCATCGGCGACAATACCGATATGTACGCCCAGGCGTACTTCGCTTACGACTCCAAGAAGTCCGGCGGCATCACCATCTCCCATCTGCGCTTCGGCAAATCGCCGATCAATTCGCCGTACCTCATCAACAAGGCGGACTTCATCTCCTGCTCGAAGGAGTCCTACGTCCACGCCTATGACCTGTTGGCGGGGCTGAAGAAGGGCGGCACCTTCCTGCTGAACACCACCTGGAGCGAGGCGGAGCTTTCGGCGGAATTGCCCGCCGCCATGCGCCGCTACATCGCGCAGAACGACATTAAGTTCTACATCATCAACGCCGTCCAGATCGCCCAGGAACTGGGACTCAGCGGGCGCTTCAACATGATCATGCAGTCGGCGTTCTTCAAGCTGGCGAACATCATCCCGCTGGACAAGGCCGTGGAGTACCTCAAGAATTCCGTAGCCGAGACTTACGGCAACAAGGGTCAGAAGGTCATCGACATGAACAACAGCGCCATCGACAAGGGCATCGACCCGGCGGCGCTGATTGAAGTCAAGGTACCGGCGGACTGGAAGGACGCCCAGGATACCCCGGCGCCGGCGAAGGACGCGCCGGAGTTCGTGACCAGGGTGCAGGACGTCATGAACCGGCAGGAAGGCGACAAACTCCCGGTCTCCACGTTCAACAAGGGCATGGAGGACGGCACCTTCCCCAGCGGCAGCGCGGCCTATGAGAAGCGCGGCGTCGCCATCCTGGTGCCGGAGTGGCAGCCGGAGTTCTGCATCCAGTGCAACCAGTGTTCCTTCGTCTGTCCGCACGCGGCCATCCGCCCGATCCTTTCCAGCGACGACGAGAAGGCCAAGGCGCCGGAGGGAATGCCGTTCCTGCCGGCCATGGGCGCCAAGGGCCTGAATTTCACCATGGCGGTCTCCCAGAAGGACTGCCTGGGCTGCGGCAACTGCGCCGAGGTCTGCCCGGCGCCGAAGGGAAAGGCTCTCGTCATGAAGCCGCTGGGCGAGCAGATCCACAAGCAGCCCGTTTTCGACTACGGCGTGAACACCGTCGCCCCGAAGGCGAACCCGATGAGCAAGAAGACCGTCAAGGGCAGCCAGTTCGAGAAGCCGCTGCTGGAGTTCTCCGGCGCCTGCGCCGGCTGCGGCGAGACGCCTTACGTCAAGCTCGTCACCCAGCTCTTCGGCGACCGCATGATGATCGCCAACGCCACCGGCTGCTCCTCCATCTGGGGCGCGTCGGCACCGGCCATGCCGTACACGAAGAACCATCTCGGCCACGGCCCGGCCTGGGGGAATTCCCTGTTCGAGGACAACGCCGAGTTCGGCCTCGGCATGTTCCTGGGCACGAAAGCGGTGCGCGACGCGCTGGCCGGCGACGCCAGGGCGGCGATTGACGCCGGCAAGGGCTCGTCGGACCTCAAAGCGGCTTTGCAGGATTGGGTGGACAACCTGATGAACGGCGAGGGCACCCGCGAGCGGGCTGACAAGCTGACGGCGCTGCTGGAGAAGGAGAAGGGCAGCGACGAGCTTCTCAACAAGATCTACGCGAAGAAGGACTTTTTCGTCAAGCGTTCCCAGTGGATCATCGGCGGCGACGGCTGGAGCTACGACATTGGCTACGGCGGACTCGACCACGTGCTGGCCTCCAACGAGGACGTCAACGTGCTGGTCCTCGACACCGAGGTCTATTCCAACAC